>JAOZRC010000754.1 GCA_029940345.1 Desulfobacterales bacterium | reverse complement strand
TAAACTACTTTTGATACCCAATGAAGGATGCCGTATTTCCTATAAAATCTGATAGTACTATATCGAACTCACATTAAATAGGATTGAATTCTGATATGAGTAGGGAAAATTTTTACTTCTTGCTTGAACTTCCTGTTGACCCGCCTGAGGAATCCCCTGAAGTTATTGAAAAAGCGATCAAGAAAAAACAGGCAGAATGGAGTCGCAATCGCAATCATCCCACCAAAGGTATCCAGGCGCAAACCAATATCGGTTTGATGCCTACAATGCGCGAAGTCATGTTCGACCCCAAGTTACAACGAAAAGAGGCTGCCAAGGCTCAGGAAATATTACAACAAAGGGATGCTCAAAAATTTGACGTCGTAGATCATCATGTTGCGATTCTCGGAACGAAAGGTTATATCACCGAAGATGAAATTGACAAACTGGCTTGGTTTGACAATGTCGGTACGGATGAATTACGTAAACGGATAAAGTTTCCGAATAAACCTTCAAAAAAGCGCAAACGCCGCAAACCCAGAACACTAGGCGGGGATGAAAAAGATAAAAATAAAACTTCCGCCCATGAATTGGATAAATCGGTTGAGGGAATTATTAATGATAATTTGAAACAACTTGGTAAGGCATCTTTGTATGATTTTTTGGACCTTCCTGCTAACGCCAAACTGTCACAACTCCAGCGACGCACAAAAAAGAAAAAAAGCGAACTCAGCGAAGTAAGCAGAAAAGACGCCAACCTGACAGCCGGCGACACGCTTGCAGGTCAATGCATATCCGTATTTAGCAATTCCCGAAACCGTAAAGCTTATGATGCCAGCCGTGCCAGCGCCCACCATGCGGAATTGGACTCCGATATTGATGTTGCCGGGTTAGATGGTTTTATATATTATGAGTATTTTGAATACCTGCTCAAAACAGGTGTTCAATTTGGTATGGATGAGGTTCAAGCCACTGACTATATTGAAGCATACTGCTTAAATAACAATTTGGTTGTTGAACAGGCACCTATGCATTTGGGCAAACGGGCCCGGATTGTTATCGGGGTTATTGCCGGGCTTTTGCTAATTCTCGCTGTAGGGATGGGGATTAAGCATTATTACGAAAATAAGGAAAAAGAAAAGATAAAAGTAGAAATAGTACTAAACAAGGAGATTGAACAAAAATTTAATAAAGCGATTGGCAACGCAGATGATCTTGTTGCCGAGGGGATGTATGAGCAGGCCATCGAAGTATATAAAAAGTTTATCAAAGAGAATACCGGAACAGATCAAAGCCAAGATGCAACGAAAAAAATCAAAATTATTAATAATAAAAGTGAAAGTGAAAAATATGAGCGGGTACAGCAAATAGATCCGTATCAGTATGATAAAAAACTGTCTGCTTACCTTGAACATCAGGAAAACTTTCCTCAAGGACAACACTACCAGGAAATCAAAAAACGAATTTCCGATATCAAAGAGCCTTACCACCAATTTGCCTTGAAAATGATTAATCAATATAAACATCCGGATAAAGAAAATTGGAATGAATGTATTCGGTTGAGCAAACTGTTTGTGAATACGTATACGGATGATGGACGCAATGCCGATTTAAAGCGGAATATCGAAGAATATGAGGAAAACGTAAAAATCCAAAATAGTTTTATAGAGGAAAGAGACGTCATCGGTGCAGTCGATTATCACACCGCCCAAAATAAATACAAGCTTTGGTTAAAAGAACTATCTTTTAGACACTATGCCAAAATACTGATGGAACGAGAATTGAAAGGAGCCCTCAACCGTGAAAAAGTTGAAAGGAAAGAGCAAGCCCGTACAGATATTCGTCAGCGTCTGGTAAAAACAGGAGGCCGGTTCAAAGAAACGCGCAAAGGAGTCGTTCAAGATTTGAGAACGGGAAAAATGTGGACATTACTGGACTCCGCAATTGATTATGATTTTCAAAACTATGGTGAATGTTTGAACTATGAAAACGCTAAAAAATATGTGAAACAGTTAGCAAGTGGCGGTTATAAAAACTGGCGTCTTCCAAGCAAGCGTGAACTGCAAAATATTTATGGAACAAAACCACTTTTTCCAAGGAACCAGACCGAATGGTACTGGACTGATACCAATTATCCTTATTACGATGATGACGGTGTGCGAGGCACTGTCGTTGATATAGTTTTTCCAAGAGGCAAAAATGTATGGGAAAAAAATGAGCCAGTAGATGCTAATTTCTGCGGAGTGGTTCGGGCTGTACGGCCATAGCATAAGGGAAATTCACTAATTCAAATCACATTCAAATGCACCGGTTTCCGGTAATGCTTCAGAAAATGCCCGAGTTTTTCAACTTCCGGCACATCCACAGAAAGTGTTTTGCCATGCAGGCTCTGTGAAAAAATATCCTTGTGAAAAGGAATCAGAGCAACCACCTTATCAAAATCAAGATGCTCCGCCATCACCTTAGTAACCGTTTCATCTGTTTTATTCAATACAAAGACAATTTCAATTCCTGCCGTTGCGGCCATCTCCTGCATTTTAGCTGACAGCATAAATGATTCATAAGTAGGATCAACCACACCGATTATTAAATCACAAACTGAATCCACCTTGCGCCCGAAATGCTCGACACCAGCTTCAGCATCAATGATTACCATGGCATTGTCACCTTCCGCCAGTTTGGAAAGCACGGTTTTGGAGAGTGCGCCAATAAGACATGCGCAACCGTCGCCGAAATTTTGAATTTTTCCCATAATCAACAGTTTAACGCCATCCGCTTCAGTAACACATCCATTCGGAAGGTCGGCGATTTTCATCCTGGCTTTAAACAGGTCATTTTCTGTTTGCGAGTCGGTTTCAGACCAAAGTTGGGTTTTCACACCTTGACGTCCGCCCAGGTTTTCCATGAGGTGATCAGAATCAGAGGCACCCAACAATCGGCTGATGCCCATATTGGATTCATCTGCATCCACCAATAACACTTCACAATCGGCTTTGACTA
>JAOZRC010000753.1 GCA_029940345.1 Desulfobacterales bacterium | reverse complement strand
TGCAACGTTATGCAGGGGCTTTTGATCTGCGTTTCCTGGTTATCATGGACGAGTTCCAGAACACCGGCGAATATATTTATATGGATGAAAACCATCAATATGTAGATAAATCCATCCCCGGAACATGGCATGACCTTTCCGAATCCAAACTTGCGCCCATTTTGGTCACCGGATCTTATGTTGGCTGGCTGATAAATATCATAGACACATACATGGAAGCCGGAAGACTCAAGCGTACTTTTCTGAATCCGTACCTTTTACCCGAGGACGGGCTTCAGGCCGTATATAAATATTCCGAGTATTGCAGGGAACCGGTTAGCAATGAAAGCGCCCTGCAAATCAACCGTTTGTGTATGTCTGATCCCTTTTTTATCTCCTGTGTCATTCAAAGCGATTACGAAGGCAAGGACCTGACTGCTCAACAGGGTGTTGTGAACACGGTTCACCATGAAATCACAGACCGAACATCGGAAATGTCCATGACCTGGGGCGAATACATCGAATTATCGTTAAAAAGAATCAACACTGTCAATTCCAAACACATACTGCTGCATTTGAGCAAGTTTCCAAAACGGGAGTGGACACCTGGAGAACTGAAGAAAGTGCTGAAACTGGATATCGGGGAAAAAGAAATCCATAATCTTCTGAGAATAATGGTTAAAGCGGATCTGATCCGGGAAGGCAATTCGGACCTTCGTTATCTGGGGCTTTCAGACGGCACCCTCAATCTGATCCTCAGAAGCCGGTTCGAGGAAGAAATCCAATCTTTTCAGCCGAATTTAAAAAAGAATTTCCATGAAGAACTTGAGTCGCTCAGAAATGAAAAAAAGTCCCTCCGGGGAATGGTCTGTCATCTCACCGGAATGATGGCCGAATACCAGTTGGCAATGGAATTCAGAAGCAAAAAAAGGTTTTGCCTGTCCCGTTATTTTACAAATGTCAAAGATGACACGGAGTTGAATATCACAGATGTGAAAATGCGCGTGAAATTTCAAAGGCCTGATGGAAAAGAGCTGGAAATAGACGTGCTGGCGGAATCGGACTGCGGCAGAGTGCTGGCTGTGGAGGTCAAAAAAACCAAAACTCCTATCGGTTTGACAATAATAAAGGATTATATTGATAAACTCGTTGTTTTTGCAGCCCGGCATCCTGAAAAACTGATTCTTCCGGCGATTTTTTCCGCAGGCGGGTTCACAGGTGAGGCGCAGGAATTCTGCAAGGAAAAGGGTATTGCGACAGCTTATGAAATCAAGGTGTTTTGACTTTTTTGACTAAAAAATAACGGCAAAAAGGAGTTCATAACATGCAATGCCCATTACCCGAAAAAATAGGCAACCCCGGTCCTATGTACATGGTTGGGAATTAGCGCCCATGCAAAACAATTGATTTACGTTTCAGGAATCAATTCTCCCACTCTGAGATGTAAAGCATAAAATCATAGGCGTCCCGTTTGTAGTTCCCTAAATTTGATGAGGCTAAACGAAAAATCAGTTACCAGCGGCAATACAAAGAAATCAAAGCGATGCCATTAAGTGAGATGGTTTTTGCATACATGCATTTGCGTAATGATAATGGTTGGCGTCTGATTTTGATAAAAACAAAAAACGGATGGCAATGGCTGACTACCGGATCGGATAAGGACTTGTTTGATAATTGGGTGTCTGATATCAGGCCTAATTTCACGCTTACAGACCGTATTATCCAGCAGATAATTCAGTTGATACTGCTAGATTACGGATTCATAATCTTGTTTTTGGCGTCCTGCTCCGGTTTAACGCTGGGCCTGATGATTTCCGCAGCCTCACCTTCCAGGGAAGTTGCCATCCAACTCGTGCCTTACATAACAATATATCAGATAATTATGAGCAAAGAAGTCATCATCAGTTTTAGCCATCAAACAAATAACTTTTTACCATTGGCAAGCAACACGTTGAAAGATATTTTAGCATGGGATTTCGGAGCGATATTATCCCTGTTCACGACAAGTCGGTATTTACAGGTGATGATTGAAAATCTTGCCGCTACTGCGAAAAATTACGATGCAGGCTGGAGTTATCTTTTCACGGTAAAAAGTATCAGGTTGAAATTCAGCTTGATGTGCATCCCGCTCTTGCCGCGCGAATCATTTACACATGGAACAGTATTTACCACTCTCAAATAAAAAAAGGTGATGATTATGAGATGCTCAATCCGGCTATTTCAATCTGGCTGCTTGACGGTGTGCTTTTTAGGGAAATTGAAGATTATCATCTCTCTTTCACACTTTATAATCTTAAACATAAACTTGTTATGACAGATCATCTGGCCATTCATGTACTGCAACTGCCTAAATGGCCGCGTGGCAGGACAATAAAAACTGAAAAAGAACGTTGGATTTATTGTTTCAAAGAAGGCAAGAATCTGGATACGGACAATCCTCCTGAAAACATGAAAACAAAAGAGATGAGGCAGGTTATGGAAGTTATGCACGGATTTTCAGAAAGCCAAAAAAATTATCTGATGTATCAAAGCCGGTTGGATGCGATTTATACACGTAATACCATTCTTAAGAGCCTTAAAAGAGCTGAAAATAAAAATGAATTAATAGAGAAATAAAATAAGCGATTGCTCAAAGAAAAAGAACTGGCAGACCACCAACTCAAGTCTCTCCGGTTATTATTAGAAAAAAAGGGAATCGAACTTCCTGATGATGCGCAAGCGGATTAAACCTTCTGGTAAGTCCCTGTAAAACCAAGTATATACGCATCTTTACTGTATTATATACTCGACAAAGTCATATGTTGTGATTATTGCCTACTTCTTGTTCCAACACTCCGGCGTTGGAACACACTCCTCAGATGCTTCGGCGTCAAGAGTCAGACGGGACGTCGGAGCGTCAGATATGCGTTCGAACGCTGGAGCGTTGGAACGAGGATGCAAAAGACAAGTAATACCATTTGCGTTAAATAATCGCCCAATCTAAAAAATAGTATCCTATTCAA
>JAOZRC010000113.1 GCA_029940345.1 Desulfobacterales bacterium | reverse complement strand
GCAAAACTGATTGCTATGAGAAAAAGATAGGAGAATCACCTTGAAAGGGCTGATGGTAAACGGCTTACCCTTGTCAATCTGTCCCCGGGTGATAGCGCCCTGGCTCAAAAAAGCCTGAAGCATGTACTGGCGGATCTCGAAATTATCGGGCCCAATCCTGCTGCATAGCGCTTATGTGAATGCCGCCTGATATTTGGCCGTTTATGGAATGGCCTTCCAATAAAAACGGAGTGAATAAATGATTGTCGGAGAACAAAACCCCTGGCGGAAATAAGAACCGGTATTGCGCCTTATAACAGCGTCCTGGTCCTCGGATGCAGCACATGTCTGAAGATCTGCTTTCCAATCGCACGCAACAATCCGTACAAAGAATTTTTTCAGATCATTGGCATCACCGATACATCGATGTTGCGGCGGCAGGTATTTGCACTCCATGATGGTGAGGTTCAAATCGGAATGCTGCCGGCCGCCCGCTTATTAATGCGGTTGGCCGCCCCAGGGTTGTTATTAACGGCACTTGTCTTTATTTTATAGCTGAATCTTTTCGCATAGGTCTAAAAGTATTGATCTGTAAAATCACATTGCAATTTCAGTAAATAAGAACGCATTATGAACATTCATAGCTTGAATCCAAGGCAGATTAAAAGTCTTACCATCAGCCAGCATGAAAGGACTTCTATGCGCATTTTTAGCTCTCGGAAGGAATAATAAAAAATTTCTGGCATTCGCCATTGCTCGAAACAAAAGACGAGTATGCACGGGGTCGCGAAAACTTTCAACTTGCCTCAATTTGCGTTTTATCATTTTTAGAAAATTGTCAACGATCGAAGTCGTCTGAGCTATCCCTTTCCTTTGTTTATTTGAAGTGTGATATACGGCGTTTTCTTTTAAATCCGCCAATCTCGTGCGCAGCAAAGGATGTTCGAAAGCGACTTCTTTCATTAAATCCAAGCGAACACGCAGCACTGTCTTTGAATTCGATGTCTTTAAGATATTTTTTACCTTTTCATACAGTCGGCTGATCACTTTGCCAGAGCATCCAGCACTTTCCTGATACTTCTGCAAATCCACATATAGTTTCTTCAGATAATGGCGATGGCAAAACCCAAGCCAGATATTCCGGAATACGGCCTTCAGAGCTTTTGTCGATGGTAGCCATTTGTCTTTCGTCACACCTGATATCTTAAAGTTTACTTTTTGCATGAATCCTTCAAAAGAACCGGTTAACGTCCCTTCGTCGACGTGATCCACATAATCGGAATGCCAAACTAACAGATATTCAGGATCGGCCATGACTACCGAATATGTTCTGAGCTGCGGTTCTTTTTCAAACCCTTCATCTTCCTGTAAGTAGCCAGAACCGATTATTCCGGCACGGGTCAATACAACAGCCGGATGAAGTGTCCCCATATACCGAACCTGGTTTAATATGGTCTGTTTACTTTTGACACCTGTCGGCAGCAAAGTTTTAAGATTCCGCATAGCGCCTTGTATACTTGTGCAAAAACGAACTATGTTTTCAATAACGCAGCCGATTATTTCTATCCCAAAATTCTTCTCTCTCGGCAGAAAACTCGGTATTATTGCATCCCACGCTTTGGAAACCGGTTCGGTAGTGGTTACCTATGACGCCCATTTTAAAAAGATACCGGGGGGTGCGACTTTGGAGTCGGTTAGATTAAATGCCGCCGTATCTGGCCCAAAGCCATTAACGGAAAATAGTGGCGGTACAAGTTGTAATTAATCATGAAACCAGGGGACAGTTCGGCACCTTGGGCGGCCTGTTTCAGATCCGTGCGTTCACCCACGGCATAGCCGGGAAAGCCTGTGCCGGTGTAAAAAGGTTCATCAATTGGATTCCAGATCGCCGATTTGGAAGCCTTCATCGTTCTGGTGCAGATCAGAGTGATGAATTGCCTGGCGAATGCAGGCATTCAATGCGCTTAGGGAGAGTGTCATGGGTTGCGGGTAGCGGGTGTCAGGCGTTGCCGCTGAACACTGAAATCTGGCTTTCAGCCAAATAACCGTGTGATTTCATCAACTTTAAATGATGGCCAGATTGTATCATCTTTGGTGCCGACGGCCTCCACACCGCTTGCGGAATCGGTCACCACACCGATGCAGGCAACGGCAATACCGGCTTGGGTGATGGTGTCACAAAGCTGTTGTTGATATGCGGGCCTGCAGCAAATCAGGAGACTCCCGGAACCGATCAGTCCCAGCGGATCGATGTCAAGCAAGCGGCCAATTTCTCTGGTTTGAGGAAAAATCGGCATCGCATCCATGTCAATCCGCAGGCCGCATCCGGCGGCAATGCCGAGTTCGCGCACTGCTGTGGCCACACCGCCTTCGGTCACGTCATGCATGGCGCTAACGCCGGGTGACTCCGCAGCAATTTTGGCTTCCGGAATGATGCTGATATCATCTAAAAAATGACGGCTTTCTTCGATCAGCTCTGATGACAGGCCCAGAACTCGTAAACGATCGCCAAATTCGCGGGCAATGATAGCAGTGCCTTCCACTGCGGCCGCTTTGGTGAGCAGGATTTTATCACCCGGTTCGATATTGCGCTTATCAATCAAGCGGTCTTTAGCTACGGTTCCCACCATCATACCGGTAACAATGGGTCGGTTAACCGCTTCGGTGATCTCCGTATGACCGCCGCATAGAGTAATGCCATTTTCATGGCAGATACGGCTCAAATCGGACATTAACGCGCCAATGGCCGAAGCGGTGACACCCACCGGGAACAACAGGGTGGTCAGAAACCAGCGTGGAACGCCCCCGGATGTAACCACATCATTGGCATTCACCAGAACGGCGTACATACCCACGGAATCGGTTGCAAAGGTGATGGGGTCCGCTTTTAAAACCAGCACCTCTTCACAGGAAACATCGACAGCCGCCGTATCCTCACCCACGCGAGGGTGAATCAGAACAGACGGATCATCGGTATGAAAGGATTGCAGAAAACCTTCCAACAAATCATTGGAAAGTTTGCCGCCGGTTAAGGGGCACCCCAGGCGAACGATGTTTTTAAGTTCGGCGAGACGTGTGATTTGATAATCGCTTTCAATCGCGTCCGAATCCAATGGCAACTGATGTGATGGCACCTGATCTGACGAATTCGACGGATTGATTAATGCGGTCAAAGCGCCGGCGGCCGCACCGGCCTGAATGTCAAAAATATAATCGCCGACCATCAGCAGATTGGCGGGGTTTGCGCCGATTTTATCAGCGGCCAGAAGTACTCCATCGGGACTGGGTTTGGGAGACGCCGGATCATCACGGGTGATTATAATACTGAAATCGCCTTTCACCACTGTCTTAAAGTTTTTAAGAGCCTGTTCAACCGACCGAAGGCTGTTGCGCGTGATAATGCCAAAAGGGATCGATTGCGCTTTGAGCCAGTGCAGCAGCTTTTCAGCGCCCTCGTTGGGATAGGAGGCTTTAGCGGAGTCGGTTTCAAATTGGTCCAGAATCGACATGGCCTGCCGGCGTTGCTCGGAAGTCGGCAGTGTATCGATAAACTCCAGGATCGCAATATCTGGCGGGCAACCGAGTTCTTTTTTAATCTTGGCAAAATCAATTGCACCGGGCTGCGTGAGCGTGCCGTCAAAATCAAATAAAACGGCGTGAATCGTAAATGCTTTCATCAGTGTGTTAAAATTTTGCTGATAAACTGGGCAGCACGCTCAGTTTGGGGATTATCAAAAAAGGAGTCAGGTTGGCCGGTTTCAACCAGTTCACCTTCATCCATGAAAATAACACGGTGCGCCACCTGGCGGGCAAAGCCCATCTCATGGGTGACAACACACATGGTCATGCCTTCATCCGCTAATTGAACCATAACATCCAGCACTTCACCGATCATTTCCGGGTCCAACGCACTGGTGGGTTCGTCAAAAAGCATGATCTTGGGAGACATGGCCAGTCCGCGGGCAATGGCCACGCGTTGCTGCTGGCCACCTGAAAGCTGCGCCGGATAGGAATCGAATTTATCCGCCATATCCACGCGTGTCAAGGTTTCACGTCCCAGATCAGCGGCCTCGGCTTTGTTCATTTTGCGTACATTCACCGGTGCCAAAATGACATTCTGCAAAGCCGTCATGTGGGGATAGAGATGAAATTGCTGGAAAACAAAACTGATCTCAGCCCTTAATTGGGTCAGGTTGACGCCATGATCGTGTAATGGCACGTCATCCACCCAAAGTTTGCCTTTTTGAAACTTTTCCAGCCGGTTAACGCACCTGATTAAGGTGGATTTACCCGAACCGCTGGGACCGCAGATCACCACCACTTCGCCGGAAGTGACATGCAGATTGATGTCATTCAGCACATGCAGTTTGCCGAACCATTTATGAACACCTTCAAATTTGATCATACGATTTTCCTTTACAGGCGCACTTGCCCCAAAGACATTTTACGTTCCATACGGTTAGACAGGAGAATCAGTGGATAAGAGATTGCGAAATAGAGGACGCCGACAAGGGAAAAAACCATCAAACCTTCCGGGATGCGCACTACTGTCAGCCATCCCACGCGGGTCAATTCCATAACGCCAATTACCGAAACCACCGAAGAATCTTTGATCAAAAGCACATATTGACCGACAAGCGGCGGTAAAATTGTCTGCATTGCCTGGGGCACAATCACGAAACGCAGCTTCTGAATAATATTCAGCCCTGATGAGGTTGCGGCTTCCCATTGGCCTCGGTCGACCGCCTTGACGCCGCCGGCCACAATTTCACAAATAAAAGCGGCCCCTAATATGGACATGGCTAAAATGGCCGCCGGAAAAGCGTCCAATTGCACCCCCCAATCCGGCAGAATAAAAAAGATGATAAATATCTGAACTATAAACGGGGTGCCGCGAATCAGCGCCACATAAACGCCAATCGGCCAGGTAAGCCATTTTTTGTCACTGGCGCGCAAGATTCCCAAAAGAAAGCCGAACAGTGTTCCGATGATCAGCCCCAAACCAGCGACCGCCACGGTCATTTTAAGTCCCTTGAGAAAAAAGGGCAGGATTTCAATTAAACGCTGAAAATAAGAAAGCATCATGGCTTAATAGGCCTCACGAAAGATCAGTTTTTTTTGGGACCAGTCGGCCAAAGATTTTAGAAAAAAGTAGATGCACAGATAGAAAAAGGCCACTGTAAGAAAAGCTTCAGACGGCATAAACCGTTCTGAACTTAACACCTGGCCGGAGCGTGTCAATTCGGCGACCGCGATCATCGATAAAAGGGCCGAATCTTTAAACAGCACAATCGCCTGACCTAAAAGGGGAGGAACCGTCACCCCCAGCGCTTGAGGCAAAATGATAAACCGCATGCGTTGGAAATAGTTCAGTCCGGATGCGATACCGGCCTCAATTTGACCGGCTGACACCGATACGATGCCGGCCCGCACAATTTCGGCAATATAAGCGCCACTGTTAAGCATCAGCGCCAGAATGCCGGTCTGAATTTCTGGGATACGCAATCCCAACGTGGGAAGGCCAAAATAAAAAAAATAGATTTGAACTAACAGCGGAGTTGAACGGATCGACTCAATATATATGGTAGCGGCACCTCGCAACAAACGCCATTGTGAAAGACGGCAGGCGCAGGCGCTAATTCCGACAAGCAGCGCCAGAACAAGGGAAACGATGGAAATGAGAAACGTGTTGCGCAGCCCCTCCAGAAAGAAGGGCATGTATTCCCATATAATTCTGAAATTAAAATTTTCGAGCATTTCCGGTCAACTCCGATTGAAAAAAAATTACAAGTTGCAAGTTATTGCGACCTGTTCGGTTGCTATCAGATGTAGGGTGGGCTACGTTCTTCCACTGACCTGATTTATAGTTGATACCAAGGTGGCGCATCGGAAATAGTTTAAAGCGATTAACTTTGCCCACCATTTTTATTGAATCGGTGGGCATCGCCGACAAAGATAGGCGCTGTAAACAAGATCAGTTTCCGGCGATGCCCACCCTACCGCTAATTGTAACCGCACAGGTTGAGTTATTTCATCCCCATTACTTAGTAACCTAAAACTTTAAATCAATTAATGATCTTTTTTCCAATCCGTAGATTCCATCCAGTATTTGATGTTATCATCATACGTGCCATCGGCGCGGATTGTTTTGAAATACAGATTGATCCACTGCCACAGGTTGACTGATTCCTGACGAACAGCAAAAGCCAGCGGGTCTTTGCCGCGTCCGAGACGCTTATCCAGCAAGCGTACGGATTTGGGCGGGAAATCCGGTAATACGGTTAATACGGCCAAGTCATCATTGACGCCGGCATTGACATGACCGGCAATCAGCGCCTGAACGATCATGCGGCCGCCGCCTTTGTATGATTTGATCTTGGCTTTGGGAAGATATTTCTTGGCAATGGTTTCGCCGGTGGAGCCAAGCAGCACACCTATGGTTACGTCCGGTTTGTTTACATCTTCCAGGGTTTTATAGGCCGCATCGGTTGTGGTGAAAATACAGGGCTGAACATAAATCCAGGGATCAGCGAAAGTGATTTTAAGCGCCCGTTTCAGTGTCGGGGTCATATCAGCCGCCAAAATGTCAGCTTTTCCCGAAAGCAGTGCCGGAATCAGTCCGTCCCAGTCAAAATCCAATATTTTGAGTTTAACGCCCATGCGCGTGGCCATTTCCCGTGAAAATTCCACCATGGAGCCGGTGTGTTTGCCGGCCTTATCCACAAACGCATAAGGCGCTGCGCCGGATTGAACCGCAACGCGCAATTCACCGCGTTTGACAATGTCCGTTAAAGTGCCGGACATAGCTGTTGCAGCCATTCCGACGGTCATAGCCAGTGCCAATGTTACAATCATTACATTTTTAAATCGCATTGTTACCTCCTTTGGGTGTTAGAGTTATATTACAAATTCCAGGCAGTCCGCACCGCCGTCAATCCAAGCGCTCTTCTTTTCAAAGTATGTTAAATTAAAACGAAGATGTCATTGATTTCTGATGCTGTCAAGTATATAAACTTGACAGTCATAAGTTCTGATATCAAAAAAATAAAATACCTGCCCTGTTACATTACGTATATTGGATTAAGTTAATTACTAATAATTCCCTTACTATGGAGGTTTCCAATGTCCCAAACAGA
Organism: Desulfobacterales bacterium; assembly: GCA_029940345.1. Lineage (GTDB taxonomy): Bacteria > Desulfobacterota > Desulfobacteria > Desulfobacterales > JAUCGF01 > JAUCGF01. Next base: position 4,191 of record JAOZRC010000113.1, on the reverse strand, counting down.
ACATTTATCGCACAAATCCGGTGTCAGTTTATTGATCAAGGCAATTCTCATTGTACTTCTGACCTCCACCCTTTGCCTCTCTTTATTCGGATGGTATCGGCATTCAGAGGTGGCAGATCGATTGAAAAAAGAACTGGAAGACAGTATAACGCTCACCGTTGAACGGCTGGAGATCACCTTAAAAGCTTTCATGTATGATTTCGACGATGAAGGAATCCAGGCTGTTATTGAAGCGGAAATGAAATCGCCTTTAATTGCCGCTGTTTTTATCATGAATGGCGAGCTTATCCAATTCGGCTTTGCCCGCTCTGAGGACGGACAAATCGTTTCGTCCGACAAACTCCCCGTCGCCAAGGATTATTTGTCCGCCACGGGAAAAATAAAAACTAAAGACACCGAACTGGGTGATATAAAGGTTTTTGTCACCTTGAGTTACCTTGCGAAGGATTTGCGCAATTCACTGCTATCAATTGTCACTCAAGTTGTTATCCTTGATATAATCCTGGTGCTGGTGCTCACCCTGTTTATTCAGACGATAATTTTAAAGCCGCTTGATAAGCTTATGTATTTTATCAAAAAAGTTTCACAAGGCGCTTTTACCGATACAGATGACCATCAAAGCTTCATTGCAATGGCCGGCCGGGGAGATGAAATCGGCGGTATCGCACAAGCGACACTCCAAATGCGTAACAGGATTCGAGAGGTGCTGGATGAAACCGATAAGTTGATTAAGACGATACAGGAGGGGCGTTTCACCATCCGTGGGGATGTCGAAAAATTCGAAGGCGGCTGGTGTGATCTGATTGCGGGGATCAACCATGTGATCGATGCGATCACCCAGCCCATGAATACCACAGGTACCTTGCTGACCCGGCTGGCTAAGGGCGATATCCCCGATGCCATAACGGAGGGTTACCAGGGGGATTTCAACAAAATCAAAATAAATCTGAATGCACTGATCGCGACCACCGAGGAAGTCACCCGGATTGCCGAAGAGATCGGCGGCGGAAATATGAGCGTGGACGCCCGGGAGCGGTCCGCTAATGACCGCCAGATGCGGGCGTTGAATGCAATGATTGCGGGGCTTCGGGGAACTGTCAGTGTCGCGGAAAAAATTGCCGGGGGTGACTTGACCGTCCAAGCCGACATTCTCTCAGAGCAGGATGCCCTGGGCAAATCATTGAATGAAATGATTAAAAATTTGATCCGATTCGGCCTTAACGTGCAAAAAGCATCCGAACGGTTAGCCATCGGCAGTGAACAAATCAGCGGGGCAGCAAGTCAAATATCCCAAGGCACCTCCCAACAGGCGGCCGGAATTGAAGAGATATCGGCCTCTATGGAAGAGATGAGCAGCACCATCGGGTTGAATGCCGATAATGCCCAGCAAACCGCGCAAATTTCTTCCAAAACGGCTCAACTCGCCCAGGAAGGCGGCAAGGCGGTTAAAGAGACCGTGCAAGCCATGAAAAGTATCTCTGAAAAGATAAGAGTTATTGAGGATATCGCCCATCAGACCAATTTACTGGCACTGAATGCTTCGATTGAAGCGGCCCGGGCGAAGGAACATGGCACGGGATTTGCCGTTGTGGCCAGCGAGGTCGGCAAATTGTCAAAGCGAACCCAGAAAGCCGCCAAAGCGATCAATGATCTTTCGATCACAAACACAGAAATCGCCGAAAAAGCAGGCGGAATGATCGAAGAGGTTGTGACCGGCATCCAGCAGACAGCGGACCTGGTTCAAGAGATCAGCATCTCCTCAAACGAACAGGCCGGCGGCATTGAACAGGTCAACCTGGCTATCCAGCAACTGGATCAAATTATCCAGGAAAACGTTGCCGCCACCGAGCAGATGGCGTCCAACAGTCAGGATTTCAATATGCTGGCCGAGAACCTGATCAAATCCGTTTCATTCTTCAGCCTTCCCGATAACATTGAACCAGATGTACATGCCACGGATAACGCTTTAAAAAAGCTGGAACAGGCTTTTATGGATAAACAAATTCCCGATATGGCCGCATTGATCGGGTTTCTCAAAATCATGCAGGATGAAAAAGATGGGATTCAAGATGATTTCCGGCAAGCAAATCAGCCTCAGTTGGAAGCGACCGTGACCAATGCGGCCGATAGTACGACGACTCCGAATAAAAAAGAGGATGCCGACGGAGTTGATGTAGAGTTAAAGAAATTGAAAAGCGACGCCCACATTCCAATTGACGCAACCGATGCTAATTTCGAACAGTATTAGCCTGGAAGACATCGCTTGCAACTGAACGTCTATATGTTTTTGAAAATAGTTTACACTTTTAGCCGAAGTGCCAAACTTACAGTTTGGCGGATGATGTATGGCTGTACTGGTAACTGCCAAGCTGTAAATTTTTGGCACTCCATCTTTAAAGTGTCAACCGCTCAATGAAGGATGCCCGATTATTTACTCATTATTGTTGAATATGTTCCGTCCTTTTTCATTTCGCCAAGTACTTTTGAGATGATTTCAGCCAGTTTTTTCCCTTCCTCGGTATTCTGAAAAGCATAATAGACATCGATTTCTGATATCGGAGCAGAGGAATCATATTGGATTTTATCCGTTACCCCTTTGCTTTGAAAGGCTTTCAACCCCGAAACTTCTTCAACAACAAAAACATCAATTCTTTTTGCGATAAGCTTTAACACATTGATTTCATCATTTTTTGCCATGTCTAATTCAATCAGATGATTCTCTGTAAGCTTTTTAGCATAAGGATAACCCAAAGTAATTCCAACCCGTTTACCTTCCAACTCCTTTATGGTTTTGAGAAGCGGTTCACCTTTTCTTGTAAAAGCATAGTCTTTTTTGATAAAAATCAGTTCATCTGTTTTTACCGGTTCATTTCCGGGAGAAAAAAATTGATCTACTGCGGGAAATAATACATCATTTTTTTTCTCCCCGAAATTAAAGAGCGCTCTTTTAGTAGGTGTCACAGTAATCTCAATGTGAAGATGCGCCCTTTCAGCAATGGTTCGGGTCAGTTCAATAAAATTGCCGTGGTTTTCATCCAAAACAAGTTGGGGAACAGGAAACGTACCGAATTTTATTACTTTATCTTCCCCGAAAGAGTAGGAATTAAACAGACATAATATTATCAGACTCACAAAAGAGTAGTAAAATTTTTTTTTCATAAATCATCTCCTAGTAAACCAAATTAATTATTTAGGATAATAGCACTGCCTGTCACTTGCGCCAAAGCGACAGTCTGGACTGCTGTCAATCCAAGCGTTCTTCTTCGATTTCAACTACGATACCGCGGTCAACCAAACGCTCTGTAAACAGTTGATACGGTATGTCAAACATGGGTGTGAGCACACCTTTGGCCGTGATTTCGTCCGCAGCGATCATTTGGGCGACAATACTGGCCGGAAACCCGACCCCCTTGCTCATGGCCATCAGGCCGGTTGCCAAATCCCGTTCGATAATCATACGGGTAGTCATGCGCGTAGGTTTGCCCGCGGCAATGCCCTCAAAAATGTTTAACATGACCACCAGGTCTTTTTCATTATCTTTGTATTGCAGCAGGGGCTCCAAATGTTTAACCATAAACTGGTATGGTGAAATCTCGCCAGCAAGGCCGTCTGTCGGCGTTTCGCTCAAAAAATTCAATTGCTTTAGCGGTCGCCACAGCGCGCTCCAACCGGGCCAGCGCAAAGAGTAGCGACCGGTTTCGGTAATCGTAGCGGTAACGCCCATCTGGTCTGTGAAAAAAATAGCATCCCCATTGGGAATGGCTTCTAACGTTCCGAGTCCGGGAAAATCAATTTCATGCACCAGATCGGTTTCATGCTGCAGGGCGCCAGTGACTTCGATAATCCGGCCGTTTTTAATTACGCGCGCATCTCTCTTGCAAGAACTTAAAACGCCCTCCCAGTTCCAGGATATTTTATAATTAAACGGATTGTCGCAGGCCTTTTTTTCAGGCAGCCCGCCACAGTAAGAGTTGACTACATGAATTTCGTCAAAACGGCGACGCGCTTCACCGTAAATGATCAGGTCAATGCCGGGGTCCAAACCGCATTCAGGCATGATCGTCACACCGGCGGCTTTGGCCGCATCATCCAAATGCGCAATCGGATAGCCATAATTGGTGTTGACCACACTGACGCCGGTTTTCAGGGCTGCCTGACAAACAGTTTCAGTAAATTGGCGCGGCAGCAGGT
>JAOZRC010000752.1 GCA_029940345.1 Desulfobacterales bacterium | reverse complement strand
GACTTTCCAAACAGGCTCTTATAAATTTATTGATAAAAAAGCCTAATTGAATAAAGGAATATGAATGAAACAAAAAAGCCTCCGAAATGATCTTAAATTCGATGATAACTTATTCTTTAGAAAGCTCGAAAAAGCGTTTCTTAAACAATGCCATTACTTCGGTTATCAGGAAATTAAAACGTCAACAATTGAACCTCTGCACATTTTTACATCGTTAGGCACTTTAAGTGACGACAAATTGAAGCGCATGTATTCATTTATCGATTGGGATGGTTGGAGTGGGGAAAGGGTCGTTCTTAAACCGGATTCCGCCACTTGCGTCGCCCGATTTTATTCCGATCATCTGTATGACCTGAATCCCAAACAAAAGCTTTGTTATGTTGAAAATCATTTTGAATGGGCTGACTCCAGGGAGGTGCTATCGGAAAGATGGCAGTGCGGCATTGAAAATATTGGCAATAAAAATACCAAGGCCGATATTGAGGTCATTTATATGGCACATAAGGTGCTTCAGGAAATCGGTTTTAAGAAGACTCATCTGTATCTTTCATATCCCGCTTATATAAAAGCGCTGATAGATATGTTTCATACGGAAGAACAGCAAAAAAAAGAGCTTGAAGATGCAATTAAAAATACGGATTCAGCGCGTATCAAAGCAATATGCAATACCGATGAGGAAAAAGTGATACTTGAAAATTCAGTATTGGCGGATGCCTCGGTGGGTCTTTTAAAAAATCTGAAAACACTGTTGAAGGGAGGCCAATTTAGGAAAGTTCATTCTTTGTTGGATAATTTTATCCGCTTATGTGAATTACTGGATAAGTTGAAATGTCCGTATAAAATTGATTTCTCACGTTTAGGGGATTTAAAATACTATACCGGGATATGGTTTCAATTCCGCTCCCGACCCACTAAAAAGCCTGACCGGGATATTTTATGCGCAGGAGGTCGTTACGACAATTTAATTGCCGATATGATCCGATTATTACGCGGCAAGAAACAAGACGCAATGACTGTCCCACCTGTGCCGGCCGTCGGATTTGCGTTTTATGTGAGAAATATTTTGAATGAACGCCATATTAGCGCACCTGCCGGGGCACTGTCGAACAACCTGCAAAATATATCTATTTATATTAGCAATATATCTGAAAAAAATGTTGAAACCGGACAATGGCTTTCAGATGAATTGTTGCGCTTGGGTTTTGCACCCCGAATCACTTTCAGTAAAATTAAGCGGGAAAAATATGAAAGCTTTGGCCTCGTCATCGAAGTTGACCATGAAAGTTTTGATGATGGCTACCAAATTCTTTTCAGCCAAAAAATTGGTAAACCGCTCCTCATGAACCTGTTCGGAGGGTTTAATGGCAGATAAAATAAGTATCAGCCTTCCTAAAGGGGAGGCCTTGGCATTGTTGGCGAAGTACTTTACAAACATCGGTTTTCCTGTAAATGATTACAATTCCCAAAACCGCACCTACCGGCCGGAAATAAATGGCCTTCATGTACGGGCCAAGATAATGGCCGAAAAAGATGTTGCGATTCAAGTCGCCGTGGGAAATTATGATATCGGCTTTTGCGGTGCGGATTGGATACAGGAACTGATAGTCAGATACCAAGGGACAAAACTGCATGTTTTTAAGCAACTGGAATTAAACCGGAAAAATTTATATGCCTGCACCAGCTTAAAAGGGAATTTGCAATCGGTCAAGGATTTGACCGAAATGCAGGATTTTGTGACCATCATCAGTGAATACCCGAATCTTGCGGAAGACTTTGCGATTCGCCATCGACTGAAAAAGTTTAAAATTTTTTCCGCGTGGGGGCGTGTTGAAGCCTATCCGCCCGAACATGCGGATGTCGTAATTCTGGCAGCATACGATGAAAGCACGCTGAATCGGATAGGTCTTCATATAATCAGCAAGGAATCAGCGTCAGGACTATGTATCGTGCTTAACCGAAAAAGCTTTTTAGAAAAAGACCTTTCCATGGTGCTGGATTTTTTTTCAGAAAAAACAGGGATGAAACATGACACGAAATGAAAAACTGAATTTTGCATTACCGGATGGCCACATGATGGCACATGTCATGCCCTTTATCCAAGGCGTGGGAATCGGTTTCAAGGGGTATGAAACAGCACATAACAATCGACGTCCAGTAATACAGTTACTAACTGACAGCGCCAAACGGATGATCAAAGAACCTGAACGGGTTGCCGCTAAAATAATCCGACCCCAGGACATGCCTATCCATGTGGCCAACGATAATTTTGATATCGCCATAACCGGAACCGACTGGCTTGATGAACATCTGAAATGTTTCCCGGACAGCCCGCTGAAGATGGCCGAAGAAGATACAAAGGGAAATAATAATGAACATGTGCTTCGCCTGGGATTTGGAAAAGTGCGTATTGTCGCGGCGGTGCAAGAAGAGAAAGAAGATGATCTGTCCGCTTTTGTTCAATCTTTTGGCGGCGAATATATCCGAATCGCATCGGAATATGTTTACCTGGCAGACACATTTGCCCAGCAAAAAAAAATGTATCCCTATCGGGTGATAATGACGTATGGGGCGACTGAATCCCTGATCCCCGAAGACTGTGATATGATTATTGAAAATACGGAGACTGGGAATACATTAACGCAAAACAGGCTAAAAATTCTTGACACATTAACCGTTTTAGGGGCCGAAAAATCAGAGGGATGTCTGATTGCCAACCCGGAAAGCATGAAGAACGTTTCTAAAAATGAGATCATACAAGGTATTTTCACTCTTTTTAGGAATTATCTTCAATCGGAGGGAATTGCATTAATTCAATAATATATGGCGAAATTTTTCGACCTGTGCAATGGCCACAATGTAGGATGGGCAAGGTTTTTACACTCACCTAAGTTTATAGATGATAATTGGGCACTGCAACATATATCGTTAATAGCGCATAGGTCTATAAGTTTTGACAAAAGCTCAGGAAGCAATGTCAGTAAATAA
>JAOZRC010000751.1:2229-2989 GCA_029940345.1 Desulfobacterales bacterium | reverse complement strand
CGTTCCTAATTATTATTTTAATTTTATCGCGATCCGCCATTAAATCAACTTCTTTCCCTTCAATTTCTACACTCACTTTCTTTTTATCCAGCAACAACTGATAATCAGCGCAGATATTTTCGACAACCTGGCTGTGGCCGATACGTTGTACAAAAATAATTTTATAGGCTTCCGACCGCCGGATGCGCCGACACTAAATGCGGTGGGCACGCCGGCCTTAGATAATGATAACATCCCGATTGTGTACGGCGAGTACGGTAAAGTCACCCTGTATTGGGACGATAAAGCCGAACAATCTTATGAGGTGATCACCCGTGATTATGATTTTGAAGGCTATCGTATTTATCGAACAACTGCCGATTTGACTGGCGGCACCCAGGTGGAATGGGGCACTCCGCTGTACGATATTTCCGGGACAGAAATCGTCGGGTATCAGCCACTTGATCAATTCGACCTGATCAATGAGTGGGAAGGCGCCGACCCCTTTAATCCCTGGTTTGACCTCGGTTCCAACACCGGTTTGAATTACCAATTTATTGATTATGATGTTGTGAATGGCGTTCGCTATCGCTATACAATCACCGCCTACGACCACCCCGCGCTCGACTCCGACCAGAGCGCTCTTGAGTCTTCGCGCGGAAATGATCCCATGCTCATTCAGACTATTGATGTCATTCCGGGCGGGCAGCCTCAGGGTTACACCGCCGGAACAACCGATTCGACGGTAACGCATGATGCGGGCGTGGGAACCGGCATTGTC
>JAOZRC010000751.1:1764-2219 GCA_029940345.1 Desulfobacterales bacterium | reverse complement strand
GTATCAACTCACCTTCTCGGATTCATCGGATACGCCGCTTTTTTCGATTTATGATGTGGATGAAGGATATTACGTTGTCGACGAGTCACAAGCAATATGGTTGGAAGATGAAGCCGAGATTGCCAATTTTCGGCCCATTTTTGACGGCGTTGGCATCAAAGTCATTAATTTTAATGTAATAGAAGAGTTGAGCCACGATTGGACCACTGTTACGGGCGAGGCCAGTGATTACATGTTTAGCCAACTCATGCCAACACCGGACAGCCTCCACTGTGCGTGTGATTATGAGATCGTATTCGGCGATTCCACATCCAAATTCTCGGGCTATACGGACAGTTATTACGTTCCTTTTCAAATCTTCAATGTTTCAGATGATCCGGAAAAAGAAAATCCGCTGGCATTATACATGCGTAACCCCCGCCTGCCGTGGACCAGCGGCGATTTCGTCTACTTAT
>JAOZRC010000751.1:0-1754 GCA_029940345.1 Desulfobacterales bacterium | reverse complement strand
CATCGACTGGGGACGTTTTTACGTATCGGGTGAAAAAACGGTTCACGCCTCAGGATGTATTTACCTTTGAAACCGAAGCATCATCCGTCTCCGACGACGGCGTGGATCTGGGCTTGATCAAAGTGGTGCCCAATCCCTATCGGGTTTATAATCTGGCCGAAATGGGCCGGGCCGGTTACCAGGTGGATCGTCATCTGCGCTTTACCCATCTGCCGGCTGAATGCACGATTAACATTTACACCATCGATGGCAGCTTAATCAAAACCATCCACCACGACATCCCGGCAGTCGGCGAGGCCACCTGGAATTTAGTGACCGCTGAAAACCTGGAAATATCGTATGGGGTCTACATTTACACGGTCGAAACGCCGGGTGGGAAACATAGAATTGGTAAGTTTGCGGTGATGCGGTAGATTGTATAGTTGTGATTTGTGGGGAATGGGTTGTTTTTGAAGAAGGTATGCGGGTCTCATAATAACTTGTTAGGCGAGAAATAATGGACAGGAAACCAAAGTGCGTAGTTGTCACGGGCAGACCGGGTTCCGGCAAGACGACGCTGGCGAGGCAGCTAGCCGAATCTCTCCACATACCAATGCTCAGCCGGGACGAGCTAAAGGAGGGATTCGTCAGCACCTTCGGCGTCAGTCACGACAAGTTGCCTGCTGACACGAACCGCAAGGTGACGAAAATGTTCTTCTCAGCCGTTCTGATGTTCCTGCAGGCAAGGGTTTCCATCGTGGTCGAGGCGGCCTTCCAGCACAAGCTGTGGCAGGAGACAGTCCCCATTTGGTCTGAGGCAGGACTGCTCTGCTTTATCATCGCCGATGCAGATCCCACCTTGTGTGCCCAACGCCATTTGGACCGGGGGCTGAATGATCCGACTCGCGAGTTCTACCACGGTGATAAGAGAGTGAGAGTGTTCAGAGAAACCGGTGAATTCCTCGGACCAGGGACGTATGATCCCCCATCATTCGACGTACCGACACTCATGGTGTCGACGACTGATGGCTATTCGCCCGACCTGACAGACATTCGAGCCTTTATAGAGAAAGTATAATTCGTTTCCACGTTCCGCGTCCTGTGTGCAAGAAGCGGTGGCAAACTGAGACTAAGAAGCTGGTTTTCATCCGCAGACGAGATAAACTAGATCGTATCCAAAATCAAGCGAATGAAAGAAGAACATGACTAAAAAGAATAAACTAATAATTCAAAATGGGTTGACGGATTTCCTGCTGTATACCGGCCCGGACACTCCTGCGTCTCGTGCCCAACCCAGGTGAACACTCCCTCTCATGGGCTTAAAAAGTATTGGACTTATGGGAAATAGCGAACAAAATATAATCATTTATAAAAATGCAGATGGCAATATTAAGTTAGATGTTCATTTGCAAGATTATACGGTTTGGGTAAATCGTCAGCAGATGTCATTTTTATTTGATAGGGATGTAAAAACCATTGGAAAACACAACAATAACATTTTTGCAGAAAGAGAACTTGATAAAAGTTCAACTGTCGCAAATTTTGCGACAGTTCAAACTGAGACTAAGAAGCTGGTTTTAATCCGCTGACGAGATAAACTTGATCGAATCGAAAATCAAGCTAATGAAATAAGAACATGACCAAAAAGAACAAACTAACAATTCAAGATAAGTTGACGGATTTTCTGCTTTATACCGGCCCGGACACTCCGGTGTCTCGTGCCCAACTCAGGTGAACACTCCCTCTCATGGGCTAAAAGGTATTGGACTTATGGG
>JAOZRC010000112.1 GCA_029940345.1 Desulfobacterales bacterium | reverse complement strand
GCCCTCGCTCTCACACTTTTTCGCTTCGATCACGACTTTCCAAACAGGCTCTAAAAGAATGCGTTACAATCTGGCAAATGGCCGAAGTTATGATCAAGCCTTGCTTTTAAAATCCGAAAACAGAACCGTGGTGGATAATAACCATGAATTTGATAACAACATTCGTAACCATATTTACCCTTTGGTTGGTTATGGGCTTGGCGTTTTTAACATCCTACGCAGATGCTCACAGGAAGGGAATTTCATTTTCGCAATCATTAAAAACATTGCCTGGCACCCTGTTTGTTTGCAGTGTTATCGGTTCACTCATTTTTCTTGCCATAAAAGTGTTATAGGTTTGCAGGCATCCTTTATATGCCGGTGTACAATTTTAAGGAGTGCTGAACTTACAGTTTAGGGCTACCAGCACGAGGCTGGACAAATAAATCTTCCCGACCTGTTGGATTTCCCGGTGCGCACCATTGCCGGCTTATCCAACCTGACCACCGGTCGCGGACCCCGCCATAAAAAACGTCTCCTCGAAAGTGCGTTTCTTCCTATGCTGGCCGCATCGGGACTTTCCATGGCGTTGATCAATATCCTTCATCCCCGAGCGGTTCAGATCGCTCAAGCTTGTCATTTGCTGAATCATTCGACTATCTTTGCTTATGATGAGCTGCCGTACAGTCCTGAGTTATTACCGGGTTAAATCCTTCCTTACTATAAACTTTAATGCCCAATCCAAAAAAAATGATGCCCAAAATTTAATTAATATCGCCCATTTCAATTCCTTCATGAAGTCAGTAATGTGTATCATCCCATTGAATCCCAACCCAGAAACGAACGCCAGGGGAATTCAGCAGATAGTGGAATCAAAGGTCTTGCAGCCCGTTTCACTGGCTATGCTGTATCATGACGGGGATGGGGAAGTGAGGATTCATCTGGACGATGCGTTCTATGAAGACGGCAGGGTTGAGATATCCTGATTTTCAAAAAAATGGGATGTCAGCGTGCTGTAAGAGCCGGATAAGATCAACACAATGACCACGCCATCGGACTTGATATATCCGGTCTGGCTTTTACCCATGACGGCGACATCCTCGTGACATCCAGCCATGACGGAACTATCCAGTTATGGAAGACACCAAAGAAAGAAAGACCTACATCAGCATGTTCAACGACCAGGAAATGGTCATGAACCGGCTCAACAATTATCAACAATACTTGGAGGACATTAAAAAATCAATGATCCGGCTCGAAACCGCGAACCCGAATATCAACCTGCCTAAACTGGAAAATAAAAGCTTCTGAAATCAGACATGATAAGGAATATCCCATGACCTCAGACTCCCAAAAATCAAACCCACTGTCAAGCCTAAGAAAACAACAAATGCGCACGCACCAGACCCTGTTTGACCAGTTCACCACGGCGGATGCCATCCGCGAAAAATTAAAAGGGCTTGCCGCGGAACTGATCACGGCTTCCCCTCAGCACACGCACAGTATCGATCCGTCAACACCCTACGAGAAAATATTGGATGCGATGTCCGAGCTGTCATACCCGGAATTGCAGCATCATAAACGGCCGGTTCATATTTTATCAACCATCTGCCATCTTCTGATCCGGTTGGGGGATGCAAGATCCATGAACCGGTGCCTGCAACTGGCCCATCGGATTTACAGTTTCAAATGCAAGCAGGATGAATCCTGGTATGCATCGTATCTCTACAAGGGGGTTGCGCAAATCGGACTCAACCTTGCCGAGACCGGTATTACCAATGTGCTCTTCGGTATCTCCAGATGCCGGGCATTGTCGGTCTGGCCGGAAGATGAGGCACTGGGCAACTGGGCCATCATGAGTGCGGCAATTGCCAACAAGAATTTGAAGATGGCCATGAGCTACGCCCGGAAATGGCATGCGATTGCCTATGAAAACGGCATTCGGTCGGAGCGGCTTCGTGCTGAAACCGCCATTCTGATTTTAAATCTGCTTTATGGCAACCCGGACGAATACGCGAGCGGTATCCGTGAAATCAAGAAGCTGGCAATCGGGGAGTGGCGGGATATCGTTAATTATTTGGCAAAATGGGTGGAAGCGCGGCTCTCTGATATATGCATTCCCCAAGAGGAAACACAGCCGGCCGGTGAACCATTGCCGTTGTTTGCGGGGATCGCGTGGTATCTTCCGGATGCCCTGGGTGAATCCGGGAATAAGGGCGATTTTGCCTTTATCTGCCGGCTTCGCCGCCGATACTGCCACAAAAACTCCGTGGGAGCGGCATGTTTGTAGCACAATCAGTCTAAATTCTGCCAGAGTCCCATCGGGACGGCATATTTGTAGCAACATAACAGAATATGCGCAATTACACTAGCACAAATATGCCGCCCTGATGGGCATGCGCGTCAAGCTAACAGATAGCAATATTAATATTCACCTTAAATTTCAGCGCCTTACTTGTTCTTACGCTCTGGCGTCAGAATGTATGCCGAGACGTTCCGGCGTCGGAACATTAAACACGAGAGGCTGCTATCACAATGACGCCAGAGCGTCAAAGCATGAATTCCCACGCCGGAGCGTGGGAACCAGAGCCTTAGCTTGACGCGTATGCCTGATGGGGCTCTTATGGATGTTTAATCCTTCCATAATTTTTGAACACGATACATAAAAATAATAGTGCTTCTGAGCGCCTGACAATGCTTTAGGAAAATCTCCGACGCATCCGTTGCATACCATTGTTACCTGTTCTTTGCTTGGCATGGGTGATGAGCGGTTTTTGACCCTTTTCTTTAAAGCTCAAAACGATTTTTTCCGCTTTTGCAAAAGGAACATTTATAAAAGAGAACTTGTCCATTACCTGGATATCTTTGATCTGTTTGGGTTTAATGGGAACTCTGCTCATAATAAGCTCAATCAGCTTCCTGGCATTCAGCTTATCTCTCTTGCCCAATGCGACAAAAAGCCTTGCTTTACCCTGTCGATCAAGTTGCTTCTCTTTGGTGCTGACCGCTTTAATTTCACTATAGGCATCAGGGTTGATATCTTTTTCGAAACAATAATTCAATATAGCGGCTAATATATCTGTCGGATTATTTTCCTTAATTAATTTCCTAGCCCAGTAATAATATTTGGCATCAATTTCATCTTCAAGAATCGTATTCAGATCATCGTATATCTTTTGCTTTTTGGCTTGGATAATATCTTTGACTTCCGGTATTTTCGATCTCTTGATATCAGTTTTGGCGACCCGCTGTATAAACATCAGTTGCTTATACTCCCTTGGCGTAATGAACGTAACAGCGACCCCCTCATTCCCGGCCCTTCCGGTACGCCCGATTCGATGAACATAGGACTCCGGGTTTTGAGGTAGTGAATAGTTTATAACGTGGGAAAGGTTATTCACATCAATTCCACGCGCAGCGACATCGGTTGCGATAAGAATATTGACGCTTTGTTTTTTGAATTTTCCAAGCGTTCTTTCTCTTTGCGCCTGTGATATATCTCCATGAATCGCTTCGGCATCATAGCCTCTATCTGTTAAATGACTTACCACGGAATCAACATCTCGCTTTGTCCGGCAGAAAACCAAACCGTAAAAACCATCTTCAATATCAATGATCCTGCATAGCGCCTCAAATTTGTCTGCGGCTTTTACCTCAAAATAGATTTGCTCCGTCAAATTAGGCGTCAGTTGCTTTTTCTTAACGGTAAGAAGCTCATAACCGTCCATGTATTTGTGTGCAAGGGCCTTTATTCTTCCTGGTATTGTCGCAGAAAACAATAGTGTTCTTTTGTCAGGATTCGTATGCTTCATTATTTCTTCCATCTCTTCGATGAATCCCATATTCAACATTTCATCTGCTTCATCAATTACCAGGTGTTCAATTTTTCCAAGCTTTAGCGTCTTTCTTTTAAGATGATCAATGACCCTGCCCGGGGACCCAACAACAATATGCACCCCTTTTTTCAGCCTGCGCAACTGCTGATCAATAGATTGGCCGCCATAGATGGGGATGATATTGATATGCTTGTTTCCTTTGAGTGAATTGATCTCTTCTGACACCTGGATGGCCAACTCACGCGTCGGAACCAGGATTAGCGCCTGAACCGTTTTGGAACCGGTGTTGATCATTTCTATCAAAGGCAATCCGAATGCAGCCGTTTTGCCGGTGCCTGTCTGAGCCTGCGCGATGATATTGGTATCATCTCTTAGCATTACAGGGATCGTCATCGCCTGAATTGCGGTGGGTTCTTCAAACCCTTTTTTATGAATTGCACCCAGTGCATTCGCTGAAAGCCCAAGGTCTTCAAATCTCTTTTTGTCTGCCATATATTCCTCTTTTTTATTATTATCCATTTGCCCAATCGAAACGGACACCATACACTAAGTACTTGGCTAAATGTTTCAAGTAGAAAAACCTGATTTAGCCCTGATTTTTAATACGAATCATCGGCAGCACGTCATCATCTTCTTCGATTCCGTTTAACGATTGTTCAAGAAATTGGCGGAATTCATCTGTCAATGCGCTGATCTCTTCTTTTTCGAATGGGTTGGTGCTTGGCTTGAAATCGCTCAGTTTTACAGTAATCAGAGTGATGCCTTTCAGGTAGCGCTTGATGGTATCTGCAACGCCAGAATTTTGCAGACATGCTTTGACCAAAACTTCCCGGACGCTTTTTACATTTTCACATGACAGGATGTCACGTATCACCGGTTCGTTTTTCCCCGGTTCGAGCCGTTTACGCACGCAAGTGGCTAAAAACAGATTCATTTTCCCATTGAGCCCGTTTTCAAAAATCAGTTTGGCCTGGTGCGCCGCTTTTGAACTTTCAGACGGAGATGCGCTGGTCAATATCGTTCGGCTCAATGTTTTTAATTGTTCTTCAATCTCCTGGGATGCCGGGGGTTGCAGTACGGATATGTTTTCGAGGGTTTTCAAAACGCAGAGTTCATCACTTTGCAGCAGGTTGTGGATTGTCTTTTCAGGTTTGGTCATTTTTTGCACAGCTTGCATGGCCTTTAACACTTTGACGGAAAAATCTGCCGATCCGATATTGGTATAATCAAGCATATCGCCGGTTAGGCCGGATTGGGGACCGACAACGATACGGATTTTACCTATTTTGACAAGACTAAGCAAATATATTTCCACCATGCGGCGGGTGAGTCCGTAGGCTTTAGAACCGCCCATGCCCATGAAATTTTTGTAAAGGGTCTCAATTTTTATGGACTGCCCGGCATGGGTGAGGTTATTGTCGATAAACGCCCAGATCGCCTGTATGTATGGATTATCCGATGTATCCAGGAAACGTTCCGCGCTTTTTTGCATGATTTTGAGATCGAATCCGAAATTGCGCGATGCACTGATATTCCGGATTTGCGCACTTTTCACATTCACCCTGGCGCCGATGGGAATCTCACCGGTCTTGACAATGCCGTTGATCACCTTAACGCCCTCCTCTTTACTGAATTCAAAAGGCGGTTCAAAGCGAATGTCCTGGGATGCATAACAGGAAGACAGTACCTGATCGACCACCGGAGCCAGAATCGCTTTCAGTTCGCCCGTCACATTGAAAGGTATATGGGAATGATTCTGCGCATCCATTCGTCCGCGGCTGTAACTGCCAGTGACAATTTGATATATCTGCGCCATGTGGTTTTGCAGGGCGTCTGACACCCACTTGATCACGGATGCCGCATCTTCACTTTCTTTGCCCTGCCACGCTTTTACCAGTTTGCGAAAAGCGGCGAAATCAATGAGCCGGGAGTGTTCTTGGAACGTCAGTTTATCTGGAACCCATAGAATCAAACGGGGATCGCGATACTGCGCCAGAATTTTTTGTATCAGATCGGAAGCAATCGGTTGCTTACCGATAATCACCTGGAAGTCCAAATCGGTTTCATCACTGCAGATGGGCGGAAGTCTATTATTGTTATGGGCAACCTGTCCGAGATCGTGCATACCGATGCGGCCGCTGATTTGTCTTCCCTGCCATATAATCCGCAACGTTTGGTAGGCCGGGCCATTCGGAGCGGCGATGGTACGAAAGATAGATATGACCCCGCCGGATAAATCCATATTCATCCGGCGCGTTCGCACTATCCACTCTTTTAGAGCCAATAGGCATCCCCAAGCGGCCTGGAGCAGTATAGGATTGGCTTTGGCTTCATCTTGCGCTTTTTGAAATTCATCGCGCGGATCAACGCCGGTGAACACCGGATCAAACCGGTATCGCGGTTGCCCCTCTTCATCCGGATCTAAAACGATCTGGCGCAATTCTCGTTTGAGATTTTCTGCCAGGGTTTCGTAATGCTGAATATTTTCCTCGATATTGCTATCTTGCCCGCGTTCAAGCAGCATGTTATTGGCGATCTCTTCCGGCGAGATGCCTTGCTCACGGGTTTTGGCGACAAAATAGAGAAACAGGATGCGGATAATCCGGATCGCTTTATCCCGGTAGACCTTCAAATAGCCTTTGGTCATGTTTTCGAGTAGATGTTTACAGGCCAGATAGGCCCGATAATCGCTTTCACGTTCAGTTTTGATAGCTGTCAAACCGGTATTCATACCATCGGAGTCTTCTTCGTAACGCATCGCTTCATCGAACAGCTCCCAAAGGCGAATAATATGATCGCCCCTGTTTTTAACCTGATATTTCAATGTTTGATGCATGAAACAGATGGCGCTGCGGGTCGTGGCCAGTTCATACGTAATGGCTTTCAGCACTTCGAGGGCCGGTTTGTGAAAGGGGAAAAAGTGGATAAATTCCGCTTCACCGATGCTGTTTGGCCAGCTAAAACCGCGTTTGTAGAGCTGATAATATTTTTTGACAGCGCCAGGGTTTTTGATTTCCCTGACCCGTGACAGGACAATATCATAGTAATCTTTATCGCTATCCAGCAGTTTCACCAGTTTCAGGCGATCATCTGCAATGTAATTTTTAGCGCCTGTCTTGCTTTCCGAATCCTGTTGGGCCGCGCAGACCGTCCAAATAGGCAGATTGTGAATTTTGGCCAGGCGATTGGACAGTACAATCAGGGTGTCTTCATCATCGACCTGCTGCTGATCATCCCGGTTTTTCATAAACTGTGAGACTTCATCCAGAATCAGCAGCACCCCGCTGTAGCCTTCATCCAGGACAGTCAGAACAAAATGTTTCAAAACAGCCTCGGTCTCAGCCTCTATCTGCGGCTGAACTTTGAGGTATTCCGTATAAAAGCGCCACAGTTTGGCGCCGCAGGATTGTTTGGAATAATTTTTATAATCAGGTGACTGATTCTGTCGGAGACCCCGGACAAAGGCATTGATATCTTCAGTCTCATTTTTTTTAAAGAAGCGTGGGTCTTTGAGAAATTTTTTCAGGTCTTGTCGATAGCGATCTGAATCCTGGGTTAAAAAGCGGTCGGCCAGCAGCTCGGAAGGATACAAGGAGATATTTTTACCGAGTTCGATTTCAATCTGGGTTTTAGCAGCATCAAGAATATACTCGCTCAACCGCCGTCCTTTGCCATTCAATCCCACAGTTCCGCCGCCGGTTCCCACCAGCGTGGTGGCAATGACAAAGATACCTTTGCCTTTTAGTCTTTTGGCTTTGAGGCCTTCATTCCAAAATCGGTGAAGGGTCTCGCTTTTTCCTCGCCCGGCTTGCTTCTCCTTCTGGCAGACAATTTCCCAGGCGGCTTCATCCCCTAAGGCAAGGGCTGAAAGGAAACACAACAGATGGGATTTGCCCGAACCAAACTCAGCTTGAATCAGATAGCCTTGGCCGATAGGATTTTTTTTCTGCCCCGGCGTATGATCAGATTTTCCAGAGGGTGCGGCCATGTGACTCAAAATGTCATTCAGAAAAGGGCGCACCGGATCAATTAGAAATTCTGTGACAGTCTTCAATTCCGGTTTGCGCGCTTTACGGGCCGCAATGGAATTGGAATGCGCCCACACATGTTTTTCCAGCGAATAGACCGAGATAATCTTCACCGGTGTGGTGCAAATTTCATCAAGGGTTTGACGTTGAGCTTTTATATCCATTAGTCTTCAGTTACAAGTTTTAAGTGGTAAGTTTCAAGTTGTCACATCACCCAAATATTTATTTACTTGACCCATATTAACGGATTTGCTAAATTAAAAGCAATAATTTTCGTTATATTCAGATGACGATCTGAATCATCATTTAAGGAAGATATTTTTATGTTAAAAGTTAAATTTCAAGCAACGTTATTGATTTTGATACTGTTGTTGCTTTTTTCCTGTGGCGGAGAGCCATCGCCTCCGCTTAATAAGATTAAGGCAGCGCTGAACGATGTAAAGGATTGTTCCGTTATCCTGGACGATATGGATGTGAAAGGTAATATCTTTAAGGATTTTTTTCATAAATATCGAATCATTCAGGGCGAGGACTCCCACAAAACCGATTGGCTCGAAGTGCCTGAAACAACCTTTAATCAATATAAATCCTACTTGAATATGACGATCTGGTCGAAAAAAGACGGCATCGTATCTAATGCGGTCGGGCCTCCCGGATACGAGTATGTGGGCAACCGCCATTACGGTCAGTGGCGCACCAATTCCTCCGGACAGTCTTTTTGGGTCTTTTATGGCCAATATCGTCTTTTTTCGGACCTCTTGGGCGGCCCGGTCTATCGCCGTGATTATGATTCTTACCGTCGTTATCGTTCAAGTTACCAGCATAAACCCTACTACGGATCGAAAAAACAGTACGGCACCAGCGGTTCTTTTACCCGAAAACAGAAACCTGACTTTTACAAACGTAAAGTGGCAAAAAGCAAAAGCTCTTTTTCGAGCAAAGTCAATAAGCGCATCGGCCGGACGCGGACTGGCACACGCAGCCGCAGCAAGGGAATAGGGAAATAACTTATGAATCCGGATATTATTATTTCGGGCCTGATTTTAATTATCGCCTTTTTTACTATTTTTTTCATTGGTAAACTCGTCAATGACGGGTTGCATCGGGATTATAAAATAACGTATGAATTGGTGGAAAAAGACAACGCCGCCCTGGCACTGGCTATGGTGGGCTACTATTGCGGCCTGGTCATCGCCCTTAGCGGAATATTGGTCGGGACGAGCGTCAGTCTGATAGACGATTTGTTAGACCTGTCCATTTATGGTGTTGAGAGTATTCTGCTCTTGAATATCTCGTGGTATATTTGCGACAAGATTATTTTATCTAAGTTCAGCGTAACCGATGAATTGATTCGTGATCATAATCAGGGCACTGGCGCCGTGTTAGCAGGTGTTTGCATCGCTTCCGGATTTGTCATTTTTGGCGCTGTTCAGGGTGAAGGCGGCTCGATTTGGACGGTGGCTGTTTTCTGGATGATCGGTCAGGTTATTCTGATCATCGCCGGATGGGTTTACAATGCGATTCTGCCGTACGATCTTCATGCTGAGATTGAGAAAGACAATGTCGCCGCCGGCGTCAGTTTCGCCGGCGCCCTGATTTCCATCGGCGTTATCATTGGCTTGGCGGCTGAAGGTGAATTTGAATCATGGGCGGATAATCTGCCATCTTTTATCGGTTATGTCATATTAGGGCTTCTCCTGTTGCCGCTGATCCGCTTAATGACCGATAAAGTGCTTTTACCTACGGTCAAGCTTACAGATGAAATTGCAAATCAGGAAAAACCCAATGTCGGCGCTGCTTATATTGAAGCGTTCGCCTATATCGCATCCGCTTTTATCATTTACTGGTGCATCTGAAACATCCCAGCGTAAAACCGATTCTGAAAGTTTCCATATTCGCCACCGGATGCGCCGGTATTGTGGCGGAATTTGTGCTTTCCACCCTTGCCACTTACCTCATCGGCAATGCGGTCTTGCAATGGACGCTGATCATGTCATTGATGCTGTTCGCCATGGGCGTGGGCAGCCGTGTCAGCAAACATTTTAAAAATCATCTTCTTGACATCTTCATTTTTATTGAGTTCACGCTTTCCCTCCTTTGCGCCGGTTCGGCTGTATTGGCCTATGGAGCGGCCGCTTATAGCTCTTACGCCGATTTGTTAATCTATTTTTGGGCGATGTGTATCGGATGCTTAATTGGGTGTGAAATTCCCCTTGTCACCCGGCTGAACCAAAATTACGAGTCTTTACGTTTTAACATCGCCGGTATCATGGAAAAAGATTACTATGGGTCACTTCTGGGCGGCCTCTTTTTCGCCTTTGTGGCCCTGCCCTACCTGGGGATGACGTATACACCGATTATATTGGGGGCGATTAATTTCAGCATTGCTTCCCTGTTTGTTTTCTTTTTTCTCGATCTGGTTTATCGTCCGAAAACAGTGCTGGCCATTTTCAGTGTGTGTACGCTCCTGCTAATTATCTTGGCTGTAACGGCCAAACCGATTATTCTATTTAGCGAACAACGCCAGTATAAAGACAAAATAATCTATGCCCATCAAAGCCGCTATCAGAAAATTGTTATCACCCAATGGAAGGATGATTTTTGGCTTTTTATCAACGGGCAGGAACAATTTTCCACTTTTGATGAAGAAAAGTACCATGAACCTTTGGTTCATCCGGCCATGCGGCTTTGTGCGAATCGCTCCGCGGTGCTGATCTTGGGCGGTGGCGATGGATTGGGCTTGCGTGAGGTTTGGAAATATGATGACGTCAAAAAGGTGACCTTGACTGACCTTGACCCGGCCATGACGATATTGGCAAAAGAACATCCGATCTTGGCTGCAATTAACCGCGGTTCCATGCGAGATTCGCGTCTTACGGTGATTAATCGGGATGCCAATGCGTTTCTTAAAGATGACGACAATTTGTACGGTGTGATTATTATTGATCTACCGGATCCGGATACAATTGATTTGATGCACCTGTATTCCGAGCGCTTTTATAAACTGGTGCGTCGCCATTTAATTGCCGGCGGCGTCATGGTCACGCAGGCGGCCAGTCCCCATTTCGCGCCCCAGGCGTTTCGGTGTATTATTAAAACCATAACGGCGGCCGGGTTCAGCGTTCTTCCGTATCATAATCAGATTCCCACTATGGGTGAATGGGGCTGGGTGCTCGCCGCCCGCGATAACGATATGGATGCAGTCACCCTTAAAAAGAAAATCAAAGCGATATCCTTTGATCATCTCAACACCCGTTTTATAAATTCAGATGCGATCATGGCGATGATTCATTTTGGCAAAGGCGTGTTGGATGAAGACCTGATGTGGCGCATCAATATCAACACCGAAATCAATCCGGTGCTTCATCGCTACTATCATGCCGGCGCATGGGATATGTATTGAAAAATTCTGACCTGTGCGGTTGAAATAAAACATTCCTTAAAAGCTCCGTGAGAGCGGCATATTTGTAGTAAAATGCTGCTATGATTCGGTCAGAGTCCCATCGGGACGGCATATTGGTAGTAAAA
>JAOZRC010000111.1 GCA_029940345.1 Desulfobacterales bacterium | reverse complement strand
TTACACTCCACCCACCCTACATTAAAAAGTGTAAACCAACAAATGAAGGATGCCCGATCTTCGATAAAATTCAGCCGTTGGAAGTGGAGGTTTTATGATTTAATAAGATAATTTATATATTTCATATCAGGCGATTATTTAACGCAAATGGTATTGGGGGGATATGGCATGCGGTTATATTACCCTGTACTCCAAAATAGTCAAGGCTATTTTGGAGTACAGGAAAAAATGGTCAGAGTTATTTCAGGATTTTGGGCTTGAGATTGAATCGGGAAAAAAGATTATATGATTGATAGGGCTACCCACATAAAGCGGCACAGATTTCAGAGCGACTGACTCCTAAAGATATACACAGCCTCGAAACGATGGCTAAAACACGATGCAAGCCCGAATTTCAATCCCGTTTCCTTATCAGATGTTGAAAGTTCAATGTTGAATGTTCGACGTTCGAACCGTAGTGTCCCGCCTTATGCTGTGACGCAAACTGTGGTTTGCACTCCTCTTCTGAAAATGGGTAAGCTATTTTGTCCCCATCACTTAGAGCGTGTTTGAAAAGTCCCCCGCAAAGCACGTAACAGCGCGGTTTTCCGAAAAACGGTGTTTTTATATTTATAATGTTATTTCAGATAGATAGGAATTCATTGAGGGTGTTTGAAAAGTACACCCTCTTAGACAGATGGCCTGGGACGCCTGCCGGCATTCCTTGCCTTTTTGGGTGAGAGCCAGGCAATGGTTCCTTTGGCCCCATGACGTTTTTGTTTGCGGCCGATCGCCGCCCTGCCGCCAGGCATTTGCTGCGATCTGCGGTTGCGGCGTCTGGGCTGGTTGGCAGTTATCCTGGGGGCGCGATAGTTGAAATCCGCCAATGTGCGTTTTTCCACGGGTGTTCCAATGGCCCTATGTATGGCCCTTACCATTTGCTTGTCTTCATCGGTTACCAGGGTAAATGCTTCGCCGCTACGCTCGGCCCTGCCGGTTCTCCCGATACGGTGGATGTAAGTTTCGGGCGTAGAAGGCATATCGTAGTTGATGACATGGGAAACATCTGAGACATCAATGCCGCGGGCAGCGATGTCGGTCGCCACCAGCACCTGATATTTACCCGACTTGAAACCGTTCATGGCGTCCTGACGCCGGGTCTGAGACAGGTTGCCCTGCAAAGAAGTTGAGCGATAACCGGCTTTGGCCAGTTTACCTCCCAAATTCTTGGCACGATATTTGGTGCGCGTGAAAACCAAGACAGATTCGGTACTCGTATTGCCAAGCAATTTCAGTAAAAGCGCTGTCTTCAAATGCTGGGCAACAGGATAAAAGGCATGGCTGACCGTATCCGCCGGCGCATCATGCTTTACCTGCACCCTGACCTGATTTTTCAATATGTCACCAGCCAGACGACGGATTTGAATGGGCATGGTGGCCGAAAACAATAAGGTCTGGCGCTCCGATTGCGGCAAGTGGGTTAAAATCCGGCGAATATCCGGCAAAAACCCCATATCAAACATCTGGTCGGCTTCGTCGAGTACGAGCACTTCCACTTGTGAAAGATCCACGGTCTTGCGACGGATATGGTCGAGAAGCCGTCCTGGGCATGCGACGACAATATCAGCACTTTTCAGCAACTTTATCTGCCGCTGAATACCGACGCCGCCATAAACCGCAACACTTCGCAAGCTGGTTTTAGTTCCCAGGATTTTAATGGCTTGATGTATCTGTTCGGCCAATTCACGGGTGGGAGCAACAATCAGGGCGCGCACACGTCTGCGCTTCTGGTGCAACAGGCGATGTAAAATCGGTAACACAAACACAGCCGTTTTGCCGGTGCCGGTCTGGGCCAATCCCATTAAATCACTGCCTTGCATCACTTTGGGAATGGCCTGGTTTTGAATAGGAGTCGGGGTCGTGTACCCGGCGGCTGTAATACCGGCTGCAATTCGGGGATGAAATGAAAATGCGTCAAAATTCAAATGATGAGGTTCCTTGTCCAATTCGGATTAATAACTCCTTCGGCGAAAGGTGCGTTTCTTTTTTCGTTTTCCGCCCGAATCCGCAGGCTTTACTTTAATATAATTGCCGTCTACGCGGTTTCCGTTCAATGCCTTGATTGCCTGATCCGCTTCGGAATTACTAGGCATCTCAATGAAACCGAATCCTTTGGGTCTGCCTGAAAACCGGTCCTTGATCACCTTAATACTTTCGATTTCTCCGTATTCGGCAAACAAGGCCTTTAAGGTGTCTTCCGTGGTGTTAAAAGATAAATTCCCGAGATAGATATTCATACCAAAGACCTTTCACCCTTGATTGTTTCGCTTTTTTTCGCTGAAAAAGCAAGCCGCACCCATCATGAAAGGGTAGATTGGGGTTCACACAAAGGATGGGTGCCAAGTAAGGAGTGAGGTGTCCGAAGCACAGTACAAAAAACGAGAGCGGGTGTGTGGCTTTCTTCCTCGGAAATCACTCTAAAATAATAAAGGGCACCCCCTAAGTTTGGGCATGCCCTTTTGTTTACAGGTATTGCGGTTTAGCTTACAGTGACATTTGCTGCTGCAGGACCTTTTTGTCCTTGCTCAATGTCAAAGGTAACCCGGTCGCCTTCGTTGAGGCTTTTAAAACCGCTTGCATTGATTGCTGAATGGTGAACAAACACATCGGGTCCGCTTTCTTGCTCAATAAAACCGAATCCTTTTTGATCGTTGAACCATTTGACTATTCCGTTTGCCATGGTGATATCCTCCTTTCTATAGTGATGCTCAAAATTTTAGACTGGAGGATGTAACTTTAAAAAAGATTAGTTCCTTCAGAAAAAAATCGCTCCGCCAATTTGAATCAGAGCCATGTTGAATGTTTCTAACATTAAGACTTTTTATTACGAAAGCAAGCAATTTTTTTTTTTTTGATTTTTTCCTTGTAATTTCAAACGGGACCGCTTGTCCAAATTTCGATCTTAAGCGCTTCTCATTTTTTTTATAGGCAGGAAATCATTTTTTATTTCCAATACCAATATGAATCTGTTAAAGCAACCTAATATTATACTCTGATTTTAATTTATTCTTTCAATTTCTGCAAGCCAAAGCTTGCGATCTTCTATTTCGGAAAAACCAGAATCGGATCAGCCTATATTGACAATGTAAACTACCCAGAAATGTTTTGGGGACATTCATAAAGTTAAATCAATGAAATCCCCTACCTTAAAATCCTTTACTTACACACAATCCATGTTTGAATTGAATACATTGAAATAGCATATGAAAAACAAAGCACCTATTGCCATCGTAGCAATGTCCGGCGTGTTTCCCGATGCGCCGGACCTGGCGACATTTTGGCATAATATTATTAATAAGGTCAATACGGTTTGCGAATCACCCGGGAAACGATGGATTACACGTCCTGAAGCCATGTACAGACCGGTTCCCACGTCTGATATGGCGATTTCCAAACGCGCCTGTCTCATTCGTGACTTTAAGTTTAACCCTGACGGTTTTGATGTTGATCCCGACCTGTTAAAAGATCTGGATCCGTTGTATCACCTGGTGCTGCACGCCGGCCGGAAGGCCCTGGCCGGTATTACCGGCCGCAAGGGCGACGCATCTTTTAAAACACGCATGGGCGTATACTTGGCCGCCATTGCATTGCCCACAGACGCCGCTTCCTTGCTTGCCAGAGAAGTGCGGGGCCGTGCTTTTGAAGCCTGTCTTTTAAACAAATATCCCGTGGAAATCCATGCGGGGCTTTCCCGATCCCAGTGTTTGGCTGCTAAGGTGACCAGCCTGCCGGGCGCGTTATTGGCGGAAGCGTTGGGGCTTGGCGGCGGCAGTTTAACTTTGGATGCGGCTTGCGCCACATCTTTGTATGCCGTAAAATTGGCCTGTGATGAACTGAACGCAGGACGCGCGGACGCCATGCTGGCCGGCGGGGTGTCTCGTCCGGACTGCCTTTACACGCAAGTCGGGTTCAGCCAACTTAAAGCACTTTCGCCTTCAGGGCGTTGCGCTCCTTTTGATGTGACTGCTGACGGATTGGTAGTGGGGGAAGGCGTGGGCCTGCTGGTTTTAAAACGGCTTGATGACGCCATACGGGATCAGGACAAGATATACGGCCTAATTCGGGGAATCGGTTTATCCAACGATATGCAGGGCAATTTACTGGCGCCGGATAGCGAAGGTCAGTTGCGCGCGCTGCGTTATGCCTATCAAGACGCCGGGTGGTCGCCTTCGGATGTTGATTTAATCGAATGCCACGGCACCGGAACGCCCTTGGGAGATGTCACTGAACTGCGCAGCTTGCGTACGCTTTGGGGGGCCAGGGGATGGACGGAGGGACAATGTGCCATCGGTTCCGTCAAGTCCATGATCGGACACCTTTTGACCGGTGCGGGTGCGGCCGGTATCATCAAAATATTGCTGGCGCTTCAGCCCCCCGACAATCAACCGGCGCTATTGCCGCCCTCTTTGCATTTTAACCGGGCACCGGCGGACAGTCCGTTGCATGGGAGTCCGTTTCGGGTTCAATGCGATACCCAGCCATGGAATCGCCGCAATGGCCACACCCCACGGCGAGCAGCGATCAATGCTTTCGGTTTTGGCGGGATTAATGCCCATTTGCTGCTGGAAGAGTTCATCCCCCAGCAGGCCCAAGCGGATTCACCTGCTTTGCAAGTCACTTCAGACTGCCAGGTGATCGAATCACCACGTCATACAGAGATTGCCATTATCGGTATGGAAACGGTTTTCGGTCCGTTGGCCTCTTTGAAACAATTTAGAGAGGCTGTTTTCAACGGCAGGTCAGGGATCGTCGAGCGCCCCTCTCAAAGATGGCGGGGGAGTGACGCGCTGGCACGATTTTTAATGGAAGATACGGATATTTACGGTGGTTTCATAAAAGAATTGGCGCTCACCATCGGTGAATTTCATATTCCGCCCAATGAAATTCCGGATATATCCATTCAGCATCTTCTGATGCTCAAAGTATGCGCCCAGGCAATGCGCGACGCCGGTTTGCCGTTACGTAGCAACCGTCCTGACATGGGCATTATCCTTGGCATCGAGTTTGATTATGAAGCCACTGATTTTCATTTGCGCTGGGATATGCCCAATCATATCGAAACCTGGCTTGAACAGGGCAATTTACAATTGAATGACGTTGCCAAAGCGGATTGGCTTGAACAACTGAAAGATGCCATCGGGCCGCCGTTGACCCATGCCCGCACGTTGGGCGCTTTACCGAGCATTGCCGCCAGTCGGATTGCACGGGAATTTCGTCTTGGCGGCCCGAGTTTTGTGGTTTCCGGCGAAGCCGCATCCGGATTACGGGCCCTGGAAATTGGGGTGCGCGCTCTGCAACAAGGTGAAATGGATACGGTTTTGATTGGCGCGGTGGATATGGCGGGCGATGTTCGCAACCTGGTGATAGCGGATACGCTGAATCCGTTTAGCCGTTCTGACAGAATCCGTCCGTTTGATCAGGCGGCGGATGGCACGCTGCCGGGCGAAGGGGCTGTTGCAATGGTTCTTAAGCCTCTTGATCAGGCGTTAAAAGAAGGCTGCCGGATTTATGCCATCGTTAAGGGTATTGGCACCGCATCCGGCGGAGGCGCCAGTTCCAAATCCTTGTCAGTTCATGCGTATCAGCGCGCCTTTGATCGGGCAATTCTGGATGCCAACGTCACACCATCTGCGATTCGCTATATCGAGACACATGGAAGCGGAATTCCGGCGGAAGATGCTTTGGAAAGTGATGCTTTGACACATCGGAGATTGGAATTCGGAACGCCGAACTCCGAACGCCGAACTCCGAACATAGCGATCGGCTCCCTTAAACCGATTATCGGGCATACCGGCGCTACGGCAGGATTGGCGGCGCTGGCAAAAACCGCGCTTTGCCTGTATCATGAAATCATACCGCCTCTGCCTCATTATGTTACGCCTTCCGGTAGCAACTGGCAAAACGGACCCTTTTATATGCCTCTGACGCCCCAGTACTGGATACGCAACCGCAATGAAGGCCCTCGCCAGGCGGTTGTCAGCGCTTTTACCCATGATGGCAATTATTCATGTATGATCCTGGAAGGGTGTGAAAATGATTTGCATGCCAAAACGGATGAACGCAGCAGGCCCCTGGGGGACAGGGATTCGGGCCTTTTCGCAATCAAAGGCACCGATCCGGATGTGTTGTTGGCGGCACTTGATCATTTTGAACAGTTTCTTGACAAGCGTCTTTCCGCCGATCTGCCATTAGAATCTGTCGCGCGCAACTGGTATGGTCGTACTCGTACCCAAACAGATCAGCAAGCAGTTGTAGCCATTGTGGCTGCGAATAGCCTTCAACTGCGCCAGCGGCTCAATAATGCCCGCAAAGCCGTTTTATCCGGGGAGCGCATCCTGATGGCCGGTGGTGTCGCCTACAACCCGCAACCGCTGGGGAAAACGGGGGAAATCGCTTTTGTTTTTCCCGGATCCGGTAATCACTATGTCGGTATGGGACGCGAAATCGGTGTCGTATGGCCTGAAATTCTCAGGAAAATCGATGCGGGCACGGAGCAGCTAAAAAGCCAATTGCTGCCCCATTGCTATGTTCCCTGGCGCACAGACTGGCGACCGGGATGGGAAAAAGAAGCGTATTTAAAAATTATCGCCGATCCGTTGAATACGATTTTCGGACAAGTCGTGCATGGTGGTGTGATGGCCAATCTGATGAATCATTTCGGCATCCTTCCCTCTGCTGTTATCGGATACAGCCTGGGAGAATCGGCTGGTCTTTTCGCATCCGGCGCCTGGCCGGAACGGGGTGTCATGTTGGAACGGATGATGCAGACGGATCTGTTTACCACCCAGTTGGCGGGTCCGTGCCTGGCGGCGCGCCAGGCATGGAATATATCCGCTCGGAATGAGGTCGCTTGGAAGGTCGCGTTGATTAACCGGTCTGCTGATACCGTCCGTGATGCGATTCGTGATCAGGCAACCGCCCGATTGTTAATCATCAACACACCGGATCAATGTGTTATTGGCGGTCTACTCCGAGATGTTGAGGCGGCCATTAAAAAGATGAAATGCGAAGCGGTGTTTTTGGACGGTGTTGTGACCGTTCATTGTGATGCGGCCAAACCGGTCGCCGACGCTTATCGGGCGTTACATCATTTCCCCGTGACGCCGCCGTCGGGAATCCGTTATTACAGTTGCGCCTGGGCACGGTCATATCAATTGACTTCGGACAACGCCGCTGATTCCATACGGGATCAGGCTGTCGCCGGGTTTGATTTCCCGGCGCTGATTCGCCGGGCATATCGCGATGGCGTGCGTATTTTCGTGGAAATGGGACCTCATAACTCTTGCACTGGCATGATTAACAAAATTTTGGGAGACCGGCCTTTTATGGCGGTGTCCGCCGATATGCGCGGCGAAAGCGATTATCTGACTGTTTTAAAATGTTTGGGCGCGTTGATGGCCGAAGGGGTGCCTGCAAATATGGAAAGTCTTACCCCCGACTCCGATAAAGACCTTGATGACGCGAAGACGCGTCCCCAACCGACCGAGATTCTGGCAACGTCCGGAAAAGGAAAAACGATCACACGCATATTAGGCGGTGCGGCGCCTGAACCGATGTGGCCTGAACCGGCCGCCCCTGGGATTGTCCCAACACCTGGAACACCAATTGCTCCGGAACTGAAAACCGGACCCCGGCTAACTGCCAGGGATGAAAAACAAAAAGCGATCAGCGCTGACGATCGTGAGTATGTAAATGAAGAATCCGCATTACAAGATGATCTGATCGAAGCCCAGACAGCCAGCATGAATGCCACCGCCCAGGCGCACCGACAATTTCTTAAATTTTCAGCTGATGCCGGTCGCGCTTATGCCGATGCCTTTACCTTGCAAAATCGGTTACTCGTCCAGAAAATTGACCAAGACAGCACCCCTGCTTTGTCGTATCACGCGAAAAAAACAGACCCTTTGCCGGCAGATAGGTTAGCACCAACGGAAAAAACGCCTCTGGTTTCATCCCTGGCGTTTACCCGCGAACAATGTATGGAATTTGCCATCGGTTCGGCAGCCAACGTTTTGGGTCCTGATTTTGCAGTGGTTGACACCTATAATGTCCGAGTGCGTCTGCCGGATGAGCCTTTGATGCTGGTGGATCGAATTATTGCGGTTCAAGGGGAAAAACGGTCGCTAACCTCCGGATGTGTTGTCACCGAACATGACGTAAACCCTGATGCATGGTATCTGGATGGTGGATGCGCGCCAGTGTGTATTGCCGTGGAAGCCGGCCAGGCGGACCTGTTTCTCTGTTCATACCTGGGTATTGATCATGTTGTCAAAGGTCGCCGGGCTTATCGTTTATTAGACGCCAAAGTGAAATTTCATCGCGGATTGCCTCGTCCGGGCGAAGTCATTCGATATGAGATTCAGGTACAAAAATTTGTACGCCAGGGCGAAACCTACCTGTTTTTCTTTAAATTTGAAGGAACTGTTGAAGGTGCACCGCTGATTTCCATGACGGATGGGTGTGCCGGTTTTTTTACCGAGGAAGAAGTCACCCGCGCCGGCGGTTTGGTTCTGACAGTTGCTGAAACCGAGCCGCAGCCCAGTGCTAAACCTTATGAGTGGTTGGCACCCATGCCGGCCAAACCGGAAAGTTATGACGACGCCCAAATTGACGCGCTCAGACACGGTGATTTGGCCGCCTGTTTCGGTTCCGATTTTGATGGCGTCAGGCAGGCAGCGTCTATCCGTCTGCCCGGCGGACGGATGAAATTGATTGACCGGGTGCTTTCGTCAGACCCCCGGGGCGGACGCTTCGGACTCGGCCTGATTTGCGCCGAAGCGGATATTCATCCGGATGATTGGTTCCTCACCTGCCATTTTATCGACGATATGGTGATGCCCGGAACGCTCATGTATGAATGCTGCGCCCATACGCTCAGGGTGTTTCTCTGGCGTCTTGGATGGGTGACGGACAAGCCCGGCGTCTGTTATGAACCGGTTTGCGGTGTTCAAAGCGTGCTGAAATGCCGCGGCCCGGTGACGACGTCAACTAAAAAAGTGCTCTACCAGGTGGATATCAGTGAATTCGGGTGTCATCCCGAACCGTATGTGATTGCCGATGCGCTCATGTTTGTTGATGGGCAGCGGATGGTGGCGTTTAAAGATATGTCGATGCAGATGAGCGGTGTGACGCATGATGAGTTGGAAGATTTTTGGCGCAAGAGGTTGTCAGCCCGTTCACACGCCGTTTTGCCGGATCGGGCACCCCTTTTTGAACGTCATCATATTTTAGAATTTGCCGAGGGTAAGCCCTCCGCTGCGTTTGGCAAACCATACAAACCTTTTGACACCAAGTTCATCGCCCGTCTGCCGCGACCGCCTTATGCGTTTATTGATCGCATCGTGGCGATTGAACCCCAAGCCTGGGTCTTGAAACCGGATGGATGGATTGAAGCTGAATACGACGTTCCGCCTTCGGAATGGTATTTTGCCGCTGAACGTTCGGTCACAATGCCGTATTGCATTTTGTTGGAAATCGCATTGCAGCCTTGCGGTTGGTTGGCGGCTTATTTAGGGTCGGCCCTTAAGATTGACCAGCCGTTGCGTTTCCGCAATCTGGGCGGTAAAGCGGTCTTGCATCAGGCGCTCACCGCTGAATCCGGAACGGTTACGATGCGTGTCCGTCTGACCAAAGTCGCCGAAGCCGGCGCCATGATTATCGAACACTTTGACTTTCAAGTGCTGCAAGGACAAAATAGGGTGTACACCGGGAATACCTATTTCGGCTATTTCACCCGGGAAGCGCTGGCGGAACAGGCCGGTATTCGCGGTGCGGCCGAAAAAGCGTATTCACCGCCGATTGAACATCGAGCATTGAACGCGATTGGGGAGACGGACGGTGTTGAACATCCGACATTAAATTCGGGTGGAGATACGGACGGCTTGGCGATGCCGGCCAAAGCGCTACGAATGATTGACACGATCGAGGTTTACCTGCCCGAAGGCGGCCCGCACAAACTGGGCTTTATTCGAGGGATTAAACAAGTGGACCCGGAAGAATGGTTTTTCAAAGCCCATTTTTACCAGGACCCGGTGTGTCCGGGTTCATTGGGCATTGAATCATTTATCCAGTTGTTGAAATATATGGCACGTGAACGCTGGCCGCACCTGGTTAATAGCAGTCGTTTTGCGATGCTTTCCGGTGAGAGTCATGAGTGGGTTTATCGCGGCCAGATTATTCAAACAAACCGAAAAATTGAAGTGGAAGCGGTCGTAACCGAAGTTCGGGAGACGCCTGTCCCCACCCTGTCAGCTAGCGGATATTTAAAGGTGGATGGCCTGTTTATTTACCAGATGGATAATTTTGGGTTGCAGGTTGTTCCTGACGAAAGTATTAATCTGAAATCAAAATCAGCATGAATCGGTTTTCAAAGCAAAGTGGCAGCTCGTCTGAAAAACTGACGAAACGTCATTATCGTATCGGGGAGGTAAGCGCCATCGCCGATGTGCCTGCATCGGTGTTGAGGTTCTGGGAAACTGAGTTTAAAAAGCTCAAACCCCGGCGTACCTCTTCCGGCCAGCGCCTATACCGTAAAAAAGATGTTGAAACCGTCCTGGTAATAAAACATCTTCTTTACCAGCGTAAATTTACCATTCCGGGTGCCAGGCAATACCTGAAAATGACAACCGGGAAAAAAAAAGGGCGGCCAAACAGCGCCTTGACCGAAGTTATCACGGAATTAGAAATGGTTCGGGAGATGTTAAAAAAACCTGTTTGAAAAAAAACGGGCTACCATTATAAAGCGGGACATCAATAAATCGGATTTCGGAAGTTAAAGTTTATGCGGCTTTGATTGGTAATCAGGTTTGTAGTGCGCCCGTGAGGGCGTATCCGGATGGCAGTATGCAAGTACGAAACGCCTTACGGCGGAACCACGAACTGTTAACCGAAAAATGAAAGATGCCGCTTTGCGATTTGTTTTTATAACCGGCGTATCCAGGATTTCCGCAATCAGGAAGCCAAGATTTCTTTCCTGAAATTCCTGATGTTTGCACACATTCCCGGAGATGGAAGCGATCGTTCGTTATTTTTGCATCTGCCCGGATATTTACAACACGAAAATACGGATGCGTTTTTTGAAACTGTGACCACGATATTTGCATCTATTCCTTATACACTGGAAAGCAAACGCGACGAAGCCTATTTCCACACCGCTTTTTTTTGATCGTCAGCGCTTCGGGCGTGAATGCCCACAGCGAAGTGCTGACCTGCGACGGCCGAATCGATATGGTGATGGAATTTTCCGATAAGATTTATACTGATTATAACGGATTTGGGGGGGGAATAACACAACTGATAAAATATTCATTTTCACCTCGAAGAGGTTAGGTAATATAGCCTGTGGTTTCAACCACAG
>JAOZRC010000110.1 GCA_029940345.1 Desulfobacterales bacterium | reverse complement strand
GTTAAAATCGTCGATGTTACGGCCCGCGATGGCATTGAAGGAATCATGCGCGCTATCCCCGTCCGGGTACGCGTAGAACTGATAGATCGATTAACTGACACCGGGTTGCCCGCCATTGAAATTGGAGAATTCGTAAACCCCAAAGTCATCCCGGCGGTAGCTCTGACGGATCAGGTGGCACGTCTGATAAGGCTTAAACCCGGTGTTGAATACAGCGTTTTCGTGCCCAATATACGAGGCTTTACTGATGCTAAGGAAGCCGGCGTGAAACGGATTACACTTTTTGCTTCGGCTACGGAAGCGTTTAGCCGCGCCAATATTAACTGTTCGATTGAAGAAAGCTTCACACGTTTCCAGCCTGTTATTGAGGCTGCGCAACAAAATGAAATCCGGGTGCGCGGAGCGCTTTCGGTGGTTGCCGGTTGTCCGCTGGAAGGCACGGTGGCCGCTAATGCGGTTTCTAAACTGGCGGCTCGCTTTCATGATTTGGGGTGTTACGAAATTTGTCTGGCTGACACCATTGGTGTTGGGACGCCACATTCAATTCAGGCCGTCATTCAGGCATGTATAGATGATGGAGTGCCAGCAGCACAGCTGACAGCCCATTTCCACGACACCTTTGGCATGGCGTTAGTGAATTGCTTCGCAGCAATGCATAAGGGTGTCAGTATTATTGAAACCGCAACCGGCGGTTTAGGCGGATGTCCGAATGCGCCCGGCGCATCCGGGAATCTTGCAACTGAAAATTTGGTGTATCTGCTTAACGGGTTGGGCGTGGAAACGGGGGTGGATTTAAATCGGGTCATTGACACTGGCAAGTGGATTTGTAAGAAATTAGGTAAGCCTATAGATTCAAAAGTAAGTGATGCGATGCGTGTATTTAAAAATCGGGATATCCGTTATCAAAGACTTGCCACCTCTTAATCAATACCAAATTTTTCCAAACGATAGCGAATAGAGCGGGTGTTAATGCCCAATAATTCGGCGGCCTTTTTTTTACTGCCGTGGCTTTCTTCAATTGCTCTTTGAACATAAGCGCGCTCAATTTCATCTAAAATATCATCCAGAGCCACACCTTGGGGAACTTTATCCAAATCAAACAGATCGCTATGATTGCCGTCCAGCCCTTTGTATTTGTGCATTGAGAGCCTAAGACTATCCGGGAGAATGATATTGGTGTTAGCCAGGGCAACACTGCGTTCGATTAAATTTTCCAGTTCCCGAATGTTCCCTGGGAAATTATAGCGACTGAGCAAATCAATGGCATAAGATGAAATTTTGGTGATGTCTTTACCCATTATAGAAGCGTATTTTTCGAGAAAATGCTGCGCCAAAGCACGCAAATCACTTTTACGCTCCCTTAGCGGCGGCACCTTGATTTCAATAACATTTAAACGGTAAAACAGGTCTTCTCTGAAGCGGCCGGCGATGACCTCCTCTTCCAGATTTTTATTGGTTGCTGAAATAATCCGGATATTCACTTCGATATCCTCAGTACCGCCCACCGGCTTGATTTTCTTTTCCTGAACCGCTCTGAGCAGTTTCACTTGCAACGGCAAACTCAGTTCTCCGATTTCATCCAGGAAAATTGTTCCGTTATGGGCGGTCTGAAAAAGTCCTTTTTGATCTTTGACAGCACCTGTGAAGGCACCTCTTTTGCTGCCAAACAGTTCGCTTTCAATGAGTGCATCGGGAATGCCGCCACAATTAATGGTGACAAACGGTTTCTTGCAGCGATCGCTTTCCTCGTGAATGGCGTTGGCAATTAATTCCTTGCCGGTACCACTTTCACCAGAGATATAAATATTGGTCACGGTATTGGCGACCTGATGTATCAGGCTATAGATTTGCTCCATTTTGGTATGATTACCGATAATTTTGCCGAAGTGCAGATTCCTTTTTACTTCACCGTTAAGGCTTTGCTTTTCCCGTGCCAGGGTTTTCAGTTTCAACGCTTTGGCAATTGTGTCTTTAAGTTCACCGATGTCAAAGGGTTTGGGAACATAATCGTAGGCACCGTCATTCATCGCCTCCACAGCGGTTTCGGTTGATGAATAAGCGGATATCATTATCACTACCGTGCTTGGATGGTTCTGTTTAGCGGCGCGCAGCACTTCAAGGCCACTGATGTCTCCTAATCGGATATCGCATAGCAAAAGATCAAACTGTGTTTTTTGAATGCATTTGATTGCCTCGCGTCCGTTTTCTGCGCAAGTTACGTTGTATCCTTCTTGTTCCAGCATCAATTCCAGCAACTGGCGCATACTGAGTTCATCATCGGCAACCAATAATTTGTAAGGATTGCTTTGTGGCATAACACCTCTTTACATGTTGGAAACTTTTATCGGTATTTTATATAACAATCTGATTCGCATCACCACTTACACTCCGTCTCTTTTAGGAATTTATGGATTTTATATAAATCACGAGCCACAGTGGCGCCGTTGGAAATTTTTATTTTGGATTCAGCTACATGACGCCATACAGGCAGCGGATATTCGTAAATCACCAGATCGACAGGTGGCAGTTTATATGTTTGGCAGAGCCGGATCCAACGGGCGATAATTTCAACATCAAACACCCAGCGACTGATAAAGCGGTTTTCAAAGATGCGTTTAATTTCCGGTCCTGCTCTGAAAAGCTTGGCTCCACATTGGGTATCGTATACGCTTATTTTTAACATCAGGGAAACAATCGTTGCAAAACTCCGACCGCAATAATGGCGCAATGCATTTCTTTCAATGGTTTTCCCCAAAAGGAGGACACGTGCGCCGAAAACCATAAATAAATCCGGTTTTTCCCTGAGAATGGTGCAAAATTTCGGAATTATTTCCAAAGGTGTTGACAAATCCGCATCCCAATAACCGACATAATCCGCCCCTGTGACCAGCGCCTCTGTTATTCCTTGCCGAACCGCTTCCCCTTTACCCGAATTATGGTCAAGATTTAGAATCATGCAGCGGTTCGGATCATCCTGGCGGATGGTTTGCAGTATAGCGCGTGTTTCATCGCTACTACCGTCATTCACCATAATCAGATCAATCTTTGTATGCTGTTTCAGGAAATTAAGATAGTGATTGGGTTTAAGACGCTTGGCTTCATTGTAACAGGGTATGACAATAACAGTTTTCGGATGCATGATAGATTTTATATACGCTACGACATGGCTAAGTTATCTGGTTATAGACGCACACACCTCCGACCATCGTCAGAACGGCGCGCCCGCGCACTTGCCAACCATCAAAAGGGGTGTTTTGACTCAGCGATCGAAACCGGCTGGCGTCAATGGTATAATCGGTATCAGGATCAAAAATGGTAATATCCGCGGGATTGCCAATTTTGAGGCCACTTTTCAATCCGAGAATATGCGCCGGTGCTGACGCCATTTTATAGATCAAGGCTTCCATCGAAAGGACGCCCGTTTCAACCAGTTTAAGGCTTAAAGGCACGGATGTTTCCAAACCGATAATTCCGTTGGGCGCCTTGGTAAAGTCCGCATTTTTTTCATCCCTGCTATGGGGGGCGTGATCTGTGGCAATCACATCAATGGTTCCATCCGCAAGACCTTCCCGAATGGCCTCGCGGTCGGCAACAGAGCGTAATGGCGGATTCATTTTGGCGTTAGTGTGATAAGTTTCGACATCAGCGTCGGTTAGGGTAAAATAATGGGGAGCGGTTTCAGCAGTGACAGGCAAACCGTGTTTTTTAGCCTCTCTGATGGCGCGCACCGATTCCGCCGTACTCACATGGGCAATGTGCAAAGGCGCTTCTGTCAAAGCGCATAACGCAATATCCCGCATGACCATGATGCTCTCCGCTGCATTCGGAATCCCTGTCAACCCCATTTTACGAGCGGTCAGACCTTCATTTATGACGCCATCACCGACAAGATCAAGATCTTCGCAATGGGAAATAACCGGTAATCCGGCATTTTTAGCACCTTCCATAGCCCGGCGCATCAGTAAACTGTTTTTAACAGGAAGCCCGTCATCCGTAACAGCCACAGCCCCAGCCTCTTTCAAGGCACCGTAATCACAAAGGGTTTGGCCTCTCAATCCGATGCTTATCGCCGCGACCGGGTACACCCGCGCCGAATGAGCAGAAACATTCTTATCGGTTATATATTTCGTCACCTGGGGCGAATCATTGACCGGATTTGTGTTAGGCATCGGGCAAATCGCTGTAAAACCACTGCACGCAGCGGCCTGACAACCGCTTAAAATGGTTTCTTTGTACTCATATCCCGGTTCGCGCAGATGAACGTGCATATCAATCAGCCCAGGCGTCACAATCTTATTTGATGCATCAATGATTTGGTCAAACTTTTCTGTAACATTGTCTGGGGCACCCGGTGGACAGATTGCTGTAATTTTACCATTAGTAATATGAATGTCCAGGTGATCATTCAAATGTCCGGGATCAATCACCTGACCTCCTGTTAGCAAAATGTTCATCGGTTATTTTCCCGTTCAATCATCTTAGTATTTTCCCAAATCGCTTCCAACGCACCCAATCCCACCAAGTCAACCATTCCCCTCCGCCCGGGAAATTTTCTTTATCCCAAGACCAATAAATCATGAACGCCTTTCCCTTTAAGGCCTTCAAATCAACAAAACCCCAAAACCGACTGTCATAGCTATGATCACGGTTGTCTCCCATTACAAAAAGGCTGTTTGCAGGAACCATAATCGGGCCAAAGTTTCGCGTTGCCAGATTGCTTGCCGTAATATGAGCGTCTGTGTAAATGGCTTGTCCGTTGCTGTTGTCCACTTCTTTATCATTAATATAGATTTTAGTTCCAATACCTTTGACGGTATCACCGGCGATGCCGACCACCCGCTTGATAAAGTCTTTTTTAGGGTCTTCGGGAAATTTGAACACAACGATATCGCCGCGCTCCGGATCGCTAATCGGAATAATGTTTGTCCCTAAAAAGGGAAACTTGATACCATAGATAAATTTATTGACCAAAATATGGTCACCGATCTGGAGTGTTTCTTTCATTGACCCTGATGGAATTTTAAACGCCTGCACAATAAATGCCCGGATGAACAATGCCAAGACAATCGCTATGATAATGGCCTCAATGTTTTCCCTTAACGCGCCTTTTTTTTTGGCGGAAGTTTTTTGTTGGGTGTCCTTTTTTTTCTTCAAATTTGTAAATACCTTTTTATCAGTTTCATTATGTTATCGGTCGTAAATATACGCCTGAAATTCTATACTTGCGGATTTTAAGATCGTATAATTTATTTAGTTAACCGTATTAAAGCAAAACTTTAATTCATGTCTACGATATAAAGAATGATCCGTAATGCGAAATGGCTATAAATGCCAGCAACAACATCATCCATGACAATGCCCGCACCTCCGGGGATTTTTTCTTCTATCAGGCGGATCGGAAACGGTTTGGCTATATCAAAAAGTCTGAATAGGATGAATCCGGATATGACCGGAAGCATACTAAACGGAAGGCCCCACAGCGTCACCATGAGGCCGGCAATTTCATCAATAACGATGCATCCTGGATCCTTTTGCTTTAAAAGCGCTTCGGCCCGATGTGCGACAAAAATAGCGCCTGCGATAAAGATCAGGATCATGATCAATGCACCGCCAGTGTTCATTCCAGATATTAAAAAACAGGGTAAAAGCCCGACGATTGTTCCAAAAGTGCCTGGCGCAAATGGAATGTCGCCGGTACGACCGCCAGTGGCCAGGAACAAGATCGCTTTATCTCTGAAATTCATGGCTCGTTACTATAAGCCGTTACAATTTTTGTCAAGCTATTGTTAGATGTAAGTGGGGGAGTTAAAAACATTGGGACTGGTGTTTGAAGGGTACGCCGAACGGTCAATGTTTAACGTTAACGTTTTTGAGTACTAAGAGCCGATTTGAAAAGTCTTAAATCAGCCCTCGCTCTCACACTTTTCCGCTTCGATCACGACTTTCCAAACAGGCTCTAAAACGTCAAACATTATTCAATCCTTCGAGCGCATAAATGTCAATTGTCCGACTTTTACCACGAATAGCGCTTACCATCACTTTTTTTACATTAATTAATGCTCCCAGTTTGTTTCGTGTGGTTCCATCAATAAGAATATCGCAATTCGTTTCTTTTGTCAGATTTTCCAGCCGGCTGGACGTATTGACTGTATCGCCTATAACAGTGTAGGCCATACGGCGATAAGAGCCGATATTCCCCGCAAAGACATTGCCTGTGGTAATGCCAATGCCAAAGGCAATGTCATCATCCAAATATGACGGACGCACTATATTAAATAATTTAATGGTTTCCCGTATGTCTAAAGCTGTTTTCACTGCGTTATAAGTATCATTGGGAGTGTTAATCGGGCACCCGAAAGTTGCCAGAATGGCATCTCCGATTATGTTATTCACCGAACCGTTATTGGCAAAGATGACATCCATGACATCCGTAAAAATATAATTCAGCAGGTCTGCCACCAAATCCGGCTCAAGCCGTTCACTGATCGCTGTGAAATTACGGATATCCATAAACATGATGGTGGCTTCAAGAAGTTCACCTTTCATGTTTTGAGTGATGTTGTCGTCAACAATCATAGAGACGACATCTTTGGGAAAGTATTGATTGAGGATCAATCTTTCCTGGGAGAGGCGTTTGAAGTCGTCTTTGCGTCTTTTACGCTTTATCCAGTTACCGACTTTTAAAGTGAATTCGGGGAATCGCAACGGTTTATAGGCAAATTCATAGACATTTTTTCTTAAACCTTCCAATGCGACGTCTTCGGATGTATCGCCTGTCATCAGAATAATTAAAGGATTGAAAAGTTCTTTTATGGATTGTAGCTTCTCAAGAATTGTAAGTCCGGTTTCATCAGGCAAATGAATGTCCAATAAAATAAGGTCCGGAATCTGTTCAGTTGCAAGCTTAAGTCCTTTTTGTCCTGTCTGAGCAGTCAGAATGCGATGTCCTGATTTGCCTAATTTCATTTCAAGCAGTTTGCATATCGTTTTATTGTCGTCAATGATTAATATTTTACCACAATTTTTATCGTTCCTTGCTTTCATCGTTTTTTTCTTTCTTGATAATGTTAGGTGCGATCATTTTCCGCAATTTAGTGAGCTGATAGGTTGTATATTGATCCTATTTTGGTTTTTGCGAAATAGAGGAGTGCAAGCTTTAGCCAGCGGGAAATAGAAGGAAAAATTAAATCGGAATTAGAACTTAATTAGAAAAAAGCAAACTTCCTTCCAAAATGATTTGTTTATTATACTAAATAGTGTTAGTAAAATCAATATAATAAATTAATCTGATGGAGGCGTTTGATTTTTATAAAAAAAACTATCAGATAATTGCCCGGTTTTTAGAGCCTGTTTGATATATCGGGATCGAAAGGAAACTTCATGAAAGTCGTTACCCCAAAACTGATGGTATATTTTTGCATCTGTGCTGTTTGCATCATTAGTTGTGCGAATGAAAAGGTGAACGTTATTACGTATGATATTGAAGCGCTTTCATTTGGAGATAAGGATATCACCGGATGGGGGCAATTGCACTGGGGGATGCCTTTTGATGACGTTGCCGAAATTTATACGTTAAGTGAATGGAAAGTGCAAGCAAACCAATATTACCGCACCCTTATCAACTCGGATTTTACTATCGGCGAAGGCATCGCTACGGTTGCGGTTGCATTTTTTAACAGACCCGATTCGGAGGGTAAATTGATAAAAATAAAACTGGCGAATATATCGAAAAAACCCTCGGAAAGACCGTTTAAAAAGTCAGCGGTGCGATACTATTTAAACGATCTTATCGGCACATATGGCAAACCGAATCGGATCACGCGAAGATCGGAATCTGGCAAGCATGTTTATTTTTTCTGGGAAAAGCCATCCGGATGGATAGACGCTAAATTAGTGCAATTTGATTATCCCGAGGGTAAAACGTCTTTTCTTTTTAACGTTGAATTTTATTCAAGGAAAGCGCTTCCCTCCCCCTGATTCTTTGTTTTTTTTTTACAGTTGACAAAAAATGATAAAATTAAATATAAAGCATGATTATAGTATAATACCAGAGAATCATTTTAAACTTTTATAAAGCTCGGAAAATCTGGTGAGTGATGAAACCTGTTATTGAAGGAAAATTAGAATTTTTAAGCTTGGCTGATATTCTTCAGCTTATGGCAGGAATAGATGCAATTGGTTTATTGCGCCTTAAAAGTAAATATTCTCATAACGTGGGCATTATCTATTTTATAAATGGCAACCCGGTGAATGCAATTAATGATGATTTGAGTGGTATTGAAGCATTTTACTCTCTTTTTGGTTGGACCGAAGGCTCGTTCTATTTTTCGGAAGAGGTCATCAAAGAAAAAAGAGTGATCAATAAAAGCGGCATGGGCCTCATCATGGAAGGCTTAAGATTGGTTGACGACGGTATCACTGAAAAACTGGGACCGGTGTCTTATGCCAAACAAACTGCCGCGGAACTCAAAGCGCCGATCGTCAAAGGACCGGTTATTGATTATTCCTATATTGTCGAAGAAGAGGACTGGCTTGACGGCGATAAAATTGTCATTGAAGACGCCCATGGCCGTTGGATGTGGGTGGTTTTAGATGGCGTCATTGAAATTGTTAAAAATTCTTCAAAAGGACCGGTCACGCTTTTACGCCTTGGCAATGGCTCAATAATCGGAAGTTTGGCTTCCTTTCTCTTTGAAGGAAGTATTCGCAGCGCTTCAGCCGTAGCCCTTAATAATGTTCAGTTAGGTGTTTTGGATGCCCAGCGTCTTGCCAATGAATACGCTACCATGTCCGCTGAGTTTAAAAGGCTCTTGTACAGTATTGATAATCGCTTAAAACTGATCACCAAGGAAACGGTAAAATTCAGTTTCGATTTTAAAAAATTTGGCCGTTTTATCAGACAGCAGAAGATGATTCTTAAACAGGGCAAAAGTGATAATCGTCTTTTTAATATCCTCCAGGGCAAAGCTTATGTCGTGCGCAAGATTGATAAACGCTTCGTCTTGTTGGGAACACTTACCAAGGGCGATTTTTTTGGAGCGATTCCATTTATTGACATGGACCATGAGCCCTTCCAGGCTTCTGTCTTTGCTTCCAAGGATCTAAAATTTAAAAGGGCTGACATCAGCCATTTGGAAGATGAATATCAACGGCTGTCGCCCACCTTACAAAATCTTATCGAACATACGGGCACATGTATATCGGTCACCAGTTCCATGGCATGTGATTCGCGGGATAAATTGCCTCTCTACAAAAAAAAGTGAGCGATAGACTATCAGGTTCGATGTGGCTATGGACGATGTGGAACAGCTTTACGCGTTACATTCGTTACATCGTCGTGTCGCAGCCTATGCTGGCAGCCTGTTCCGGTTTATGTTGGAAGCCGAGGAGTGCAAGCATCAGTTTGTAGAAATTAAAAGGAAAAATCAAAATTGGAACCCTATAACTAACCAATCAGGAAATTTTATTAATTATGGAACAATCAGTGATCGAAACCGATTTTACGGAATTGAATTTAGTTGCCCGGGGCAAAGTGAGGGACATTTATGATCTGGGTGATGCGCTATTAATGGTTGCCACTGACCGACTTTCCGCCTTTGATGTTGTGTTGCCGGATCCCATTCCTGGAAAAGGCAAAGTGTTGAACCAAATTTCTTTATATTGGTCCGATATTATGAAGCCAATCATTGCCAATCATGTTATTTCAGGAGATGTGGCGGATTATCCGGCGGTTTGTCAGCCTTACGCCGATGTTTTACGGGAACGAAGTATGCTTGTCACAAAAGCAGAGCCGCTTTCCATTGAGTGTATCGTCAGGGGCTATATTTCCGGATCGGGATGGAACGCTTACCAACAAAGCGGTTCAGTTTGCGGCGTTCAGCTTCCGACGGGATTGACGGAATCAGAGCGTCTCCCGGAGCCGATCTTTACGCCGTCTACCAAAGCGGAGGTAGGCAGTCATGACATTAATATCGATTTTAAAACGGCAGCGGCTGAAATTGGTGACCTCCTTGCTGACAAGGTCAAAGATGTCAGTTTGTCGATCTACAAAAAGGGAGCCGCCCTTGCACTTGAAAAGGGCATTATCATTGCGGACACCAAATTTGAATTTGGCCTCAGGGATGGTGAACTGATCCTCATTGACGAAGTGTTGACTCCGGATTCATCGCGCTTTTGGCCCCAAGACCGGTATCTGCCCGGTGGTGCCCAAAAAAGCTACGACAAGCAATATGTCAGGGATTATCTATTATCTGTCAAATGGGATAAAAAACCGCCGGCACCATCTCTTCCACAGGATGTCATTGATAACACCCAGGCAAAATACAGCGAAGCCTTAAACCGGCTCACCGGCGAGGCCGATGCGATTTAAATGCGCTGTTATCCCATTAGATCAGATTGATTTGAACGATCAGACGTTTCTTATCACGACGTCTGAGCGCATCAATGCGTTGAGCCTGTCAATTAACGACCTCGGTGTAATGAATCCGCCGTTATTAATCCGAAAAGAGGGGCTTACACCGGGGCGTCTGTTTAGTGTTATATATGGATTTCAACGCATTGCCGCCTGTCTTAAGCTCGGATGGGATTCACTTGACAGCAGGCTTGCTGATGGTTCCATATCCGGGTTGACATGTGTTAAACTGGCGATCACCGATAATCTGTCACAGCGGCCGCTTAATCTCGTTGAAACGTCCCGGGCGCTGAACCTGCTGGCACTTTATTTCCGGGATGATACCTGCTTGGCGGAGGCGGCATCGGCGTTGGGGCTTCCGGGTAATATCGCCCTGATTCGAAAATTAAAATCAATCTGTCACTTCGCCCCTTCGATTCAGGATGGCCTGCTTGATGGCCCCCTTACCCTGCCAACAGCCATCGAACTGGGAAACTTGGATGAAGCCACAGGATGCCGTTTGGCACACCTATTCTCCGTTTTGCGACTCAGCCTGAGTAAACAACGGGAAATCCTCACCCTCACCCGGGAAATTGCCTGCCGCGAAGATATTGCCTTAGCCGATCTTATAAATGGGAATGAGCTTAAGCAAATTCTGAATGATACCAATCTGGACCGCTCTCAAAAAACCGGAACACTCAGATCCTATCTGAAACAAAGACGTTTCCCCTCGTTAACCTTGGCTGAAACGGCCTTCAATGCAAATTGGCGTAAAATTAATCCCGGTAACGGACTTGAGTTGATTCCGCCCCCCCATTTTGAAGGTGATGTTTTTACCTTACGGATTCAATTTAAGACAGTTCCGGAGCTTCTGGCGCGTAACCGGTCGATTACTAAAATATCGAAGAATCCTGTTATGAAAAAAATTCTTGATAAAAATTTCCAATAGCTTCTTTAGAGCCTGTTTGGAAAGTCGTGATCGAAGCGAAAAAGTGTGAGAGCGAGG
>JAOZRC010000750.1 GCA_029940345.1 Desulfobacterales bacterium | reverse complement strand
GCTTTTTACACGTAAATGAAGCGCTCATGTCAAATGCGGTGGCAACGGCTAATCTTTTAGAGCATTTAACAAATTTTCAAAGGTTCGTGTACACCTCCACTTCGGAAGTGTACGGCTTTCAGGAAGCCGTTCCGTTTAGTGAAACATTCAC
The DNA here is from genome assembly GCA_029940345.1 of Desulfobacterales bacterium. Taxonomy (GTDB): domain Bacteria; phylum Desulfobacterota; class Desulfobacteria; order Desulfobacterales; family JAUCGF01; genus JAUCGF01. The sequence goes on along the minus strand of JAOZRC010000750.1, from coordinate 2,862 downwards.
ACCGTTCCCTATTTCGCCTTATTCGATTGGTAAATATGCAGGAGAGTTATATGCTCGTATGAAACGGTTTCAAACCGGGCAAAAAATTGTCTGCATCAGACCGTTTAATACTTTCGGTCCTTACCAGAGCGACAGAGCCGTGATTCCGGAATTGATTATCAAATGCTTGCAGGGAGTTCCGATTGAAACGACCGAAGGCAAACAAACACGCGAATTTAATTATGTTGGTAATATCATTGACGGTTTTCTTTGCGTAGGCCAAATTGATCCTGCTCCCGAACAGATTGTCAATGTCGGTTCAAATCAAGAGATTGCCATACGCGATCTTGTAAAAAGGGTCCATTCTTTATGTGACTCGACTTCCGAATTGCGAATTGGCGCCCTATCCAACAGACCTACCGAAATATGGAGGATGTGCGCCGATAATGCTCGTATTCAACAATTCGGATGGACGCCCCAAATTTCTTTTGAGGACGGGCTAAAACGCACTGTTGAGTGGTTTAAAAAATATCTTGCCTGTTTTTATAATAACGGGTCACAAATAAATCAGTTATAATACTATGTGTTTGAGCCAACCTAAGGCATCAAAGAAAAAAATCGGTATGACCGGAGGAAAAGGTTTTATCGGCAGTTCAGTTGCGAATGCACTTTCTTTACAAGGATATACAGTTGTGTCGTTAGACCATCTGACGAAAAATCGTACTGAAGACCGCTTTTTATTAAAGAACAGTCCTCATGATTTGGACTGGGTGTTGCATTTTGGTGCGCGCACTTCCATCAAATCAAGCCGTGAAATGCCGTTTGCTTTTTATTCGGATAATCTGGATTCAACCTTATTAGCATTAAACATCGCCCAGCTTTCCAATGCGGCCTTTTTGTTTATGAGTTCATACGTTTATGGGCATCCCGATTATCTGCCCATTGATGAACAACATCCTGTCCGTGCAGTCAATCCTTATATGGCAAGTAAGGTGATTGGCGAAGAAATTTGCCGTCAATTCAACCAAATGTTTCAAATTCCGCTTATCATATTGCGCGGATTCAATATTTATGGTGATTGCAGCATTAGCGGCCGCCTGATTCCGGATTTGGTTCAGGCCGCGCGTTCTGGAAAAAAGTTGGTGTTGAATGATCCGGTACCGAAAAGAGACTATCTTTATATCAAAGATTTTTGCACTTTGATTATAAAAATTATTGCAAATGCGAACGTGTCAAGCGGAACTTATAATGTCGGCTGTGGCAAGAGTTATTCCAATCTGGAAGTTGCCCAAATGATAAGCGCCCTTTCCCTTTTCGACAGCCCGGTCAAATTCAGGTCTGCTCCGCGTCCCAATGATATAGCGGATTGTACCGTTAATGTGGATTTGGTTAAAAATACATTTTCCTGGCGTCCCAACTATTCTTTGCGTCAGGGATTGTGCGAATTGCTTGATACTAAAGCGTAAGCAGGAAGATAAAAACATGATATCAATCGTTTCTCCCGTATATAACGAAGCCGAAAATTTAGAAGAGCTATGTAAACGCGTAGCCGGTGTTTTAGATGAATTGGATGAAAAGTTCGAATATATTCTTGTGGAAAATGGCAGTGAAGATGATTCTTTAAACATCATTAAGCAACTTATGAAAAAAGATGATCGGATAAAATTTGTCAGCTTGTCAAGAAATTTCGGTCATCAAGGTGGTATATGGGCGGGCATGAATTATGCGGTGGGTGACGCGGTTATTTCGCTTGACGGAGATCTGCAACACCCTCCCGAATTGATTCGTGAGATGGTCGCATTATGGAAACAGGGTTACGATGTTGTTTACACATCAAAAAAAATAAACCGCGATAAGAAAGATTGGCGTTTTTACCCTACCGATTTTTTTTACAAACTGATAAGTTATATTTCCGATGTGCAACTGACATACGGGCAATCCGATTACCGTCTGCTTGATAGGAAAGTTGCAGATGTTATCTGTCAAATTCCCGAAAAGAATAAATTTTTGCGTGGTATGGTGGAATGGGTCGGATTCCGCCAAATCGGCATTGAATATGAAGTTGCCGAAAGAAAAAGGGGCCAATCCAAATTCATGTTACGCCACTTAATTAATTTCGCATTTGATGGCATTTTTTCATTTTCAACTCTGCCATTGCGCCTATTTCTTTGGGTCGGCCTGACAGTGGCGTGTTTTTGCGGTTTGTATGCTTTTGTTTATTTTTTTGTGGGGCTGTTGCATTTCATTTTCCCCAATTTCTTTTATCTTCCTCCCGGATGGGCCACAATCGCTGTTAGCATCACTTTCCTCGGCGGTATTCAATTGATTGGCATTGGCTGCTTGGGAGAATATATCGGCCGTATTTACGCTCAAACAAAGCAGCGACCGGATTTTATTGTCAAAGAAAAAAGTGTCGGTAATGATGTTAAATCTGGATAAAAACCTTTTTTGAGCGTTCCCTTTTAAACTGACCTTTTTGAAAAATGGAAAATCAGGCTGTATCGGAGAGGATATGATAGGCTCATATCATGATTATAATGAATACCTTAATCTTGACCGGAAGGCGCTCGGTCGGGAACTTCCGGCCCCCAAATTATTTATTTTTGATCCTATATGGCGTTTTCAACTTACTTTGCGCAAAACGGAATATTACCTTAATTGCAAAAAATCCCTGTTTAGCAAAATGTATACGCTCTTTTTAAGATACCGGTTGAAAACGATGGGCCTTAAGCTGGGCTTTTCCATTCCGCCAAACACAATTGGGCCTGGTCTTTTTATTACACACGCAGGTTCCATTGTCATACATCAAAATGCAAGCATCGGAGCTAATCTGCGGATCAACATTGACGTTGTGGTCGGCGAAAATAACGGTCCCGAATTTGT
>JAOZRC010000749.1 GCA_029940345.1 Desulfobacterales bacterium | reverse complement strand
GGTGTCGCAACGCCAGATCCGGAACTTCATAAAAGCCGGTAAATTATCACCGGAAGGAGGGGCCCAATGAAGCTCGTCAGCAGAAGAAAATTTTTAAGAACGGCCGGACGCTATTCTATTGCCGGACTGAGCGCGGCGCCGCTTGTCTCATTACTCGGTGGCTGCTTGACCGTGGGCACAGTGGGCAGTTTGGGGGATATCGGGTCGAAAATGGAATCCGCCATGAAAATCGGCAAAGCGGTGGCCAAAAGCGTTGAAGATATTACGCCCGAGCAGGAATACTATATCGGTCGGACCGTGGGAGCGACGATCCTGGCAACGTATAAACCTTACAATGGTAAAAGAGCCAATCAATACGCTAATATCCTGGGGCAAACGTTGGCGCAGGCTTCCGACCTGCCGGAAACTTACGGCGGCTATCATTTGCAGGTTTTGGATTCAGACGACATTAACGCCTTTGCAGCCCCCGGCGGTTTAATTTTTGTAACCCGTGGTATTCTACGCTGTTGTCAAAATGAAGATGCTGTGGCAGCAGTACTGGCGCACGAAATCGGACATGTACAACTCAAACACGGCATTAAGGCGATTGACAAATCCCGATTGACTTCCGCTTTAAGCACCATCGCATTAGAGGGCGCTAAACAATTCGGCAGCGCGGAGTTGTCATCCTTGACCGAAACCTTTGAAAAATCCATTGGCGATATAACCGCGACCCTTATCAATAACGGTTATTCCCGCTCTTTTGAACGAGAGGCGGATGAAGCGGCGATCACCATCCTTAAGCGCGTGGGGTATAGTCCCAACGGACTGATCGATATGTTGAATGTGATGAAAACCAAATTGAACCCGGAAGGGACCGATTTCGCAAAAACCCATCCCTCGCCGGAAAGCCGGATTAAGAACATTAAGAAAAAGATCGGTGATGATGCCAAAGTCGTTTCGCCCAAAGCCAGGCAAGCCCGGTTCAGGCGAGCGTTAGGAAAAATTTAAGGGTAACGATGCGTTTGGTGAAAACGGAGGCGTTAAGAAGAAGCATCAGTATTGGTTTGCTGAGTGCATTGTTGGCTTTGGGGCTCTGGTCCTTTGGATTCCTGGAAACCTGGGAGGCCAAATCGTGGGACTGGCGGGTTGCTTTGTTTGCCGGTCCGGGCAAGGCAACAAATGCCATTAGTCTGATTTTGGTGGACCAGAACAGCCTGGATTGGGCCCAAAAGGAAAATGATCTGACCTGGCCATGGCCGCGCCAGGTATACGCCCCTATCATTAACTATTGTCGTCGCCAGGGCGCCAAGGCCATCGCTTTTGATTTATTGCTTTCCGAATCTTCTTCCTACGGCGTTGAAGACGATCGTCTGTTTGGCGCTGCGGCGGCTGAATTCGGACGAACAGCCTTAGCCGTTTTCCTGGGAGAATCCACCGGCAAGGACACGCGCTGGCCCGATTGGCTGCCGCAGCGGACATTTCAAATCAACGGCATCAAAACCTGGCTGGGAAAAAACAACCGTCGGGAGATTGTCTATCCAAGGGCGATTCTGGCGGTTCCGGAAATCGCGGCAAATACAGCCGTTTTGTGTAATGTGCATCAAAATCCGGATTCGGACGGCGTCTATCGGCGGATCAAACCCTTCGCACTTTTCGACCATCAAACGCTGCCTGCTTTGGGATTGGGCGCTTTTCTGGCATCCGAGCCCAAAAGCCTCATGGATATCGGGGAAGGCCGCCTTCGTGTTAATCAACGCGCCATACCGATAGACGATCGGGGCAATGCGATTTTACGCTTTCGTGGGCCGACGCTGACATATTCGCATTACAGCGCGGCTGCCGTGATTCAATCGGAATTGCGTCTTATGGAAGGTGAGACTCCTACGATCAGCGATCCCCTGGCATTGAGAGATAAATACGTCTTTTTCGGACTCACTGCCCCAGGGTTGAAAGATCAACGACCGGCTCCGCTGGGCGGTGACTATTTTGGCGTTGAAATTCATGCCACCCTCCTTGACAATTTCCTCTCAGGCGATTTTTTATGTTCAACCCCAAAGGCCGTAACAGCGGTGCTGGTTTTGATCCTCGCATTAGGATCGGCTTTCTTTATGGCGCTCGCTAAGGGATGGCTTTCAAGCGTCGCTTTGGGCGGTTTATGCGCCCTATTGCCGGTTGGGATCGGCGTGGCTGGTTACCATTACGGCTACTGGCTGCCCATAGCGGTGACGGAAACAGCGGTTTTGGGCACTGTCTTTTCGACACTGGTCGTCAAATATGCCGCCGAAGGGAAGGATAAACGATTTATCAAACAGGCTTTTAAGCATTATCTCAGCGCCGATGTCATTGATCAGCTTGTCAGGAATCCGGATAAGCTTAAACTGGGTGGTGAGAAAAAAAATGTATCGGTTTTTTTTTCGGACATCCAGGGATTTACCGCTATTTCGGAAGCCCTTGAACCTGAAGACTTGACCACCCTGCTTATCAATTATCTTTCCGTTATGACTGACATTATTCTAGAAGACGAAGGTACGCTGGATAAGTATATTGGCGATGCCATTGTCGCTTTCTGGAATGCGCCTTTGACGGTTGAACAGCATGCCGCCAAAAGCGTACGCACGGCACTCCGCTGTCAGGATGCGCTGGCTGCGCTGCAAAGCAGTTTCAAATCCCTGGCGGGAAGTGAAATTCAAACGCGCATCGGAGTGAATACAGGGCCCGCCATTGTTGGCAACATGGGCAGCAAGTCCCGTTTCAATTATACCATTCTCGGAGATGCCGTCAATCTGGCATCACGCCTGGAAGGCGCCAACAAAGAATTCGGCACTTACCTTATGATTTCACAAGCCACGCGGAATTTGTTGGGCAAGAACCTGGCCGTGCGTGAATTGGCTCGCCTTACCGTTGTGGGGCGCAGGGAATCGGCAACCGTTTATGAACCGATGTTTCAATCCGTTTATCAGCAAAATAAAGCGATCTATACGCAATTTGAAAAAGGCCTTAACGCATTTTACGATGGCCGTATTGATCTGGCCA
>JAOZRC010000748.1 GCA_029940345.1 Desulfobacterales bacterium | reverse complement strand
CCGCTTTCCATACAAATCAGATCCATCCGGATAAATACAGTGGATAATTATGTATTACCTGGTTGCCGCCCCGGTTCAATGGATTGCCGGTGAGTTTGATGGCTTTAGCCGGAGCATATTTTTTTAAATATTGCTTTAAGCTCTTTGACTGTGTTCGAATTCCTGATTTTACTTCAATGGGAATAATTTTTCCCTTGAGTATCCTTAAAAATTCTATTTCGGAATTTCGCTCATTCCAAGCATACAACTTTGAATTACCGCTGGCCGTAAACTCCTGGACCACATAATTTTCTGCCAGATAGCCTTTTGTCATGCCAAAATCATGGGTGATAATCGACCTGACCGGCAATTCAAGCATACATCCAAGCACCCCGATGTCAAATAAATATAATTTAAAAATGTTCTTTTTACAAAAGGCTTCAAGCGGTATTTCAGATTTATTGCAAATTTTGACTTTGATAACCAACCCAGCCTTTTCCAACCATTCGATGGGGCCTTGTAATTCAGCGAAACTCTTTTTTCGGGGGATCACGTCCTTAAATCTATACCTTTTAACAGAACCGTCCCTGTTCATGGCTAACTGCATGGGTGCATTTTCAAACACCGAAACAATATGCATTGCATTGGTTTTGCCTGAATGCTTGGAAAAATCTTTAAAATAGCTGTCAACAAGTCCCTGCTGGATAGTTCTTGCCTGATTGATTGCTTCGATCCGGTTATCCCTTTCACTGACATAAGCGGATACCGCTTGCGGCATTCCGCCGATCACATAATACTCTTTTAACAGTTCCCATAAACGATGGTGAGCAACTTGCGGTTGCCGATCGCTATGCAGAGCGGTTTTGATCAGCGCTAAATTGTGGTTATCGGCCAAGGCCATTAAAAATTCTTCAAAATTCATTGGGAACAGGTTTAAAAAATCCACCTTTCCAACGGGGAAGGATTCGGAAGACAACTTCACACCCAGCAGTGAACCTGCGCAACAGAGTGCCAATACGCCCATATCCTCACAAAAGTATTTGAGACTGGTTATTGCCCTGGGGCACTCCTGGATTTCATCAAAAATAACCAGATCTTTTTGAATGTTTATTTGTTTACCAATGCTGATGGATAATTCGTTCACAATCCTTTCAGAAAATAAATCCGGTTCAAATATGGCCGCAAGTTTTTTATCTTTTTCAAAATTAAACACCCAGCAATTTTCAAATTCATTTTTTCCAAACACCTCCAAAATATAGCTTTTACCCACCTGTCTGACCCCGCTTAACAGCAGCGGGTTACGCTGTTCAGATGCTTTCCACTTCAGTAGTCGGTTATAAATTATTCTCTTCATGGCAAAATTAATATCAAATATCCGACTTTTTGCAAGGACTTTATCTAAAACAGATGACTTTTTGCAAGAACATTTTTCATATACTTACAAAGGTCAGTATTTGGGATTTTCATCAGTATAGGCGTCAATGTTCAGGTTTCAATTTCGGAAATTGATTCTTCAAGAATATCAAGCGCCTTATCCATCTGTTTGCGTGTGATAATAAGCGGTGGTGTAAGAGTAAGAATATTGCCCATAGTGATCTTGAAGCTCAATCCCCTGGAAAGTGCTGCATACATGACCACTTCAGCTTCATTGATTGCACGTTCTTTTGTGACCCTGTCCTTGACAAGTTCAACCCCTAAAAAAAGCCCAAGACCGCGAACATCTCCGATCAGGGGGTGACGCTCCTGCATTTTTTTCAGTTGAGACAACGCGTGATTGCCGACATTTTGGGCATGTTCCACAAGTTTATTTTTTTCAATATAATTGATGGTGGCAAGGGCCGCCGCACATCCCACCGGGCTTTTTTCATGGGTGTAATGCCCAAGCGCCCGGGTTGCGGCCAGGTCCAGGCCTTTACGGGCAATAAGCGCAGCCAAAGGGAAAATGCCACCACCCAGACCTTTGCCGATAACAACCATATCCGGTTCAATATTGAAATTCTCAAATGTGAACATTTTTCCGGTTCGGCCGAGACAATGGGGGACTTCATCGAAAATAAGCAGGGCGCCATACTTGTCACAGGCTTTTCGGATAATCTGCCAGTATTCAGGTTTTGGAATATAGGGGGTGCTGCGGATGGGTTCTGCAATAACGGCAGCAATGTCACCTTCTTTTTCGAGCATATACTCAATATACCTGGCACAGGTCATATCGCATCCCCCTCTGTCGGCGCAACCAAAGATGCACCGGTATTCATCAGGGGGAGGAGCGTGTTCCGAACCGGGCATCATGGGGCCCATATCCTGGCGGAAAATGGCTTCCCCCCCTATGGATATGGCATCAAGTGACGCCCCGTGGAAAGAATCCCATAAGGAAATGGTTTTATGACGCCCGGTTGCAACCCTGGCCAGCTTCAATGCCATTCCAACAGCGCCCGTGCCGCCCGGGCATAAGAGAACCTTATCAAAACTGTCAGGGGCAATTTGGACCAGTTTTTTAGCCAGATCTACGGCAACGCGGTTTGTATAACGCCGGGTGCAAAAAGCGAGTTCATCAAGCTGATTTTTTACAGCATCAATGACTTCCGGATTGGCAAAACCGACCTGATGGACGTTATTGCCATGAAAATCCATGTACCGACGACCCTGTAAATCTTCAATATATAGACCTTCACATGTTTTCATAGCGTTCAGACAGGGGGTGGAAAGAGACTGCTTCAGAAAATAACGCGAATCTTCTTCTAAGAGCAAGCGCGTCGCATCATCAAGGTTTTCTTGCTGCCACTTTTCCCTGAGTGGTGAAAGATTGATATCTCCTTCTGACCGGTGTAATTTTGCCATTATGGCCTCCTGATTTTTTCTATTTACCTGCGTTATGTTCCTTTAAAGGTATATCAATTTTGATGTTGCCTCATGTTTACATCTATGGCAAAGTAATAATTGTTATTATTTAAATAATAATTTATTATAAAGGGAGTTAAATCATTGGTTGCGAAAAGATATTATAATTAATTGTAATAAATAATATAATATTAATTAGTTTGA
>JAOZRC010000747.1 GCA_029940345.1 Desulfobacterales bacterium | reverse complement strand
CTATATCACTTTGCCGCTCTGCGGCATAACCTCCCCCCAAATCCGTTATAATCAGTATAAAATATCGCAAAGTGAACGGACATAGAGTTAACGCACCATCACCAAACGCACATCCATAACATTCGTACCGGTGGGGCCGGTAATTAGCAAATCACCGGTTTTTTTGAAAAATGAATAGGCGTCGTTATCTGATAGATAGCGTAAGGCCGGCGCATTGGCAACCTCGCCGCGTTTCACCGTAAACGGATCCACAATGGCACCGGCCGCATCGGTGGGGCCGTCATCGCCATCTGTACCGCCGCTGAGAATCGCTGCCCGCGGAGACAATTCCGTTAGGTCTAAAGCGGCGGCAAGGCAAAACTCCTGATTGCGTCCGCCGCGTCCCTGGCCTTGAAGCGTCACCGTGGTTTCACCGCCTGAGATGATACACGCCGGTGCCGCAATCGGATGGCCGCTCTTGATAATCTCTTTGGCAATGGCGCTATGCGCACGTGCAATCTCTTTGGTTTCACCTTCTATCATGGATGATAAAATCAGCGTGTTATAACCGAGACGGATCGCCTGCTTCCGGGCCGCTTCCAGTGCCAGGATGTTGCTGCCGATGATGTAATGATAAACACGCTCAAATTCAGCAGCGCCCGGTTTGGGTGTTTCCGGAATATGGCCATTGAGTCCGTTATATAAATGCGTTTTAATTGTTTCAGGAATATCGCGTAACCGGTATTTATTTAAAATATCAAGCGCCTGCCGATATGTGGACAAATCAGGCGTAAACGGGCCGGAAGCGATAACATCCGTTTTATCGCCCACGACGTCTGATAACATCAGATTGACCACCGTGGCCGGAAACGCCGCCCGGGCCATCAGGCCGCCTTTGACCGCCGATATATGCTTTCTTAACGTGTTAATTTCATCAATGCCGGCACCGCAAGCAAGCAGCCGGCGTGTCAACTCCTGTTTTTCGGCAAGCGTGATATTGCCGCAAGGCTTTACAATTAAGGCCGACCCACCTCCGGAAATGAGCGAAAATAGCAAGTCAGTGGCAGTCGCAGATTCTAACAGTTGAAGAATCTGAGCGGTTCCCTGCTCACCGTTTTTATCCGGCAAAGGGTGTCCCGCCTCGGTCGTCCGGGTGAATCTGAGCGGTTGCGCAAAGCCGTACTTGACATTGATTAAACCGCGATGAATGCGATCTCCTAACAATTCCTCCATTGCCCCGGCCATCGCGGCCGTAGCTTTGCCACCACCCACAAGGAAAATCCGTTCATATTGATCGGAATCCAGCGTAACGGCGTCGGCTTGCGAGCGCCCTAAAAACAGTTTGGCACCGTCTACATGCACAAACCGTTTGACCGCTTTTTGCGGATTCACTGCCGCCACCGCACTTTCAAAAATGGTTGCCGCTTCGGAGCGCAACTGTTCTAATAGGTTGTCAGTCATACTGTTTCCTTTAAATTATAAATCTAAAAATATAAATTTCAAACAAATTCCAAAAGGCAAGTTTGGCATCCTTCATATAAGATTAAAAGTAGTTTACACTTTCCTCGCTGATCTACAAGGATTTAATTTAGTAAGGATTTACAACTGTTGTTCTTTGGTATATGGCCTGAACCTAAACGATAATCACAGTCTTAATCCTTATTAAACCCAATCCTTGTAGTTTCAGGAAAGTGTAAACCGGAAAATAAAGGATGCCATTATTTTTTTGTCATTTGTGATTTTCAATTTTTCAATCCGGTATCCTGTTCATTCTTTAATTTTGATCTTAACTGACATATTTTCCCCTTGGCCGCGCTTCAGGATGCCCCACTTCTCGTAAAAGGTTTTCCAATTTGGCCTTGCCCAGGGGACCTAAATGTATACTCATAAGCTCTCTCAATTGGCCTATATCCGTAGAATCTGCCATTTCAAGTAAGCGCTTGGCATCTTCTTCATCTTTACGTTCGGCGGTGGCAATTTTCATGGTGATCAGGTGCTCAACGGGGACCAAATATAGCGACACCTCTCCGATGCAGACTATATTGCGATTATCAAAAGCTTGTGCGATAGCATCATTGAATAACCGGCTCAGATCACCCCACTCAGCCGAGTTCCGATGGATAAAGTCGATTTTTATGTTTTCCCGTTCGTCTGTGATATTGAGGCCTCCGATGGACAATTCTCGGATGTCAAACCCTTTATTCGTTAGATAGGCCATAATCGCAGGCAGGTCAGTCTGTGAAATTGCGATGTCCAAGTCCTTCGTATAAGCTTGCCGGCCAGCGTCTTCGACCCATGCCCACACAGCTAATCGGCCTATCAAAACCCCTTTTATATTTGTATCTTGCAGCACTTTGGAAGCGAACAGACCACTCGGTTCAGGATCAAATTTGGATAATCTGACGTTGCGGTTATTTCTATTAGCGGATGTATACTCCCTTTTTTCACTGACCCCAGGATTGGTAATCATTGACTTTTCATCCTTACTTAAATTATAATATTTTAACGTTGAACACTTACCTAATCTATCGTATCGGACAAAAATAATGACAGGTAAAAAATATTAACAATGCCGACGATTGGCCCCAAACTGGAAAAGCAATTATTTAAAAATAGACCAGCATCTGTTTTTCAGTTACCCGATGACATCTTTTATGATGAAATTATTACCGAAAGTCAGTCGCATTGCAACAATATTATTTTTACGCAGCCGGATATACCGAAAACTCCCTTGCCGCCGGTATCATTTCAAAAGCCGTCAAAAAAGGGCGTGTTTGGTATATGGCCTCCTCACCGACCCTTTCACTATACCGCCTGCTTAAAATCAAGCAAGAAATCATCCTACGGGGAGGCCGGATTAGATACGTTTCAGGTCGTATTCTGCCTAAGAGCCTGTTTGAAAAGTCTTAAATCGGCTGCAAAAGCGTGAGAGCGGTTCTGATTTCCGCAAATTTCATGGCAATAGTCCGGCTATTCCCTTAAAATTGGCGAAAATCAGCTCTCGCTCTCACACTTTTTCGCTTCGATCACGACTTTCCAAAC
>JAOZRC010000746.1 GCA_029940345.1 Desulfobacterales bacterium | reverse complement strand
CGCATAATCTGTTGCAACGCCTGACGTTCCAAGCCGCATTGTTTGGCCGCATGCGTCACATTGCCATTGTTGGCTTCGAGCTTTTTATGGATGTAGGTGATGTTAAAGCGTTGCAAAGTTTGTTCTTTCGCTTTTTTATAGGGAATGTTTGTGAAGTGATTTTCCTCTTCACCGGGGTGTGGATTGTGTGGATTGGCATTTTCAACACCCACATCAACAGTTCGGATCTCATCACCGGATGCAAACAAGATGCCGCGAATAATCAGATTTTCCATTTGCCGAACATTACCTTCCCAGCGGCGCGCCATAAAATCAGCGGTCAGATCGTGGGATAATTTTTTAAGCGGTTTATCCAATTTACGGCAATGTTTGGCGATCAAATGATTGGCGATCAGGGGGATATCTTCGGGATGTTTTCTTAACGGCGGGACCTTGATGGGCAGTACATTCAGGCGGTAGAAAAAATCTTCGCGGAAGACACCTTGGCTGATTTTAGCTTTCAAATCCTGGTTGGTGGATGAGATAATGCGCACATCCACCTCAAAGGACTTGGTGTCCCCCAAGGGTTTGATCACTTTGTCCTGCAATACGCGCAGCAGTTTGGTCTGGATCACGGGGCTGATATCGCCTATTTCATCCATAAAGAGCGTGCCTTTGTGGGCTTCCTGAAAAAGACCGATACGGTTTTGAGTGGCGTGGGTGAAGGCTCCTTTTTTATAGCCAAAGAGTTCGCTTTCCAGGATTTGTTCCGGAACGGTGGGGCAATTTACAGCCACGTAGGCTTGATCTTTGCGCTTGCTCAGGGCATGAATCGCCCGCGCCACCAAATCCTTGCCACTTCCCGATTCGCCGGTGATTAAAACGGTCAGATCAGTGCCGGCCACCATCCGGATGGTCTCATAAACGCGCTGCATGGCCGCACTTTTACCCACCAGTTCCTGGAATAGATGTTGACTTTGGCATGCCTGTTGGAGCCTTAAATTTTCCTTTATCAGATGGCTTCGTTCCAGCGCCTTTTCCAGGCGCATCACCAGTTCGTTATGATCAAACGGTTTGGTGATAAAATCGTAGGCTCCGTTTTTTATCGCCACAACCGCCATGTCGATACGCGCATGCGCAGTCATCATCACCACGGTCTGATCCGGTGCATCACGCTTGATCAGTTCTAAAAGTTCCAGACCATCCATTCCCGGCATCTTAATGTCCGCCAGAACCAAGTCAAAAGAATTCTTTTTCAGCAGTAATAATGCGCTTTCACCGGATTCGACCGTTTCAACCTTACTGCTGAGGTCTGCTCCCAAAGTGCGTTTTAACAGGCGGAGCATATCCGGCTCGTCATCAACAATTAAAATTGAATGTTTCATCAGGATGCCCCTGTTTCTGGCGATGTTACCGGCAACCGAACCGTAAAGGCAGAACCGTGTCCCGGCTGGCTGGAAACCTGAATATCGCCGCCATGGTTTTTAATAATGCCATAGCTTACCGACAGCCCCAGACCGGTGCCTTCACCCGTGGTTTTGGTTGTAAAAAAAGGATCAAAAATACGTATCAGATTTTTGGATTCGATTCCGTAGCCGGTGTCGGCCACTTTGATATACACTTGGTCCGCACCGCTGTCAGTTCCTGTGGTGATCGTAATCGCACCCTTCTCTTTATCAATAGCATGACACGCATTCATCACCAGATTCAATATCACTTGTTTGATTTTTTTTTCATCAAGCCAAATCAGTGGTGCCTTCAGATCATATTGCCTGATAATCTTGCAGGTTTTGGAATCAAAGTGATGCAAGCTGAAATCCAGAACTTCGTCAATCAGGGCGTTGATGTCTGCCGCTTCTTTGGCGGGCTGGGAGCTACGGGCAAAATTGAGCAGATCATTGACGATCAATTGGCAATTTTTCACATGCTTTTCGATGGTTTTCAGATCGGAGTACGCTTCGGTTTCGGAGTCTTCATTGCGGATCAGCAGTTGGGTGTATCCCAAAATGATACCCAGCGGATTATTGATTTCATGCCCGATGCCGGCGGCCAGTTGCCCGATAGACGCCAGCCGGTCGGCCTGAGCCAATTGGTTTTCCATCAATTTGCGTCGTTCAATATCTTTGACGACAAAATGGAGTGTCTCAATTTTGCCGGTGATTCCCCGGTCAACGCTGCCGCTTATCAATGAACGTATTACTGCGCCGTCGTTGCGCTTCAATTTGACTTCCATACTGGATAACGAGCCATTTTTGGCAAGCGCGGTGCTGATAATCAGCCAATCATCTTCTTCCGCCAAAAAGTCCCGAAATTGTGTCAACGGAATAGCGTTCGAATCTGTTTGCTTAAATCCCAGCATGTTATAACCGGCCGGATTGAGATCAATAATGACGCCGCCTTCATGCGTCGCCACAATCATATCCTGCGATACTTCAAATATCCGACGGAATTTTCTTTCCGAAAGCGATAAGGCTTTGGTTCGCTCTTCCACGCGTGTTTCCAACTCGTCATGCGCTTTTTGAAGCGCCCGTTTCGCCCGTTTGCGTTCTTCAACATGGGATTGCAACTCCTGATGGGAGGCTTTCAGGATATTGTTAAGCCTGAAATTGGCAACGGAAAAAACCACCATGGCGATAAACAAAACTGCAGTTGCCAGAATCCAATATTTATAGCTGCGGATGACATCGGCGACGGTGATACGGCCCAGATTCTGATAGGGACCGACTTTCAGGGCCTTCAAACAATCATGCACAGACTGGTAGTTCAGCGGAATCGTCCAACCACCGCATAAAGCGGTGCGGGCCGCTTCAGAATCCGGGGGCATCTGTAAAAGAGCGGTTACAACCATTTCGGCGAGTTGCGCGGAGGTGTGTTTTACACGCGCCAACGGCCATTCCGGATATTCACGCGTTGAATGTAAAAACGGCAGATGCACATCCCCGCCGCCGTGTTCGTGGAAAATATAAAAATCGTCAAGCTTTATTTTACCTTCGGCATCCATGCGCTCCAAAGTGTCGGTTCTGACCGTGCCCGCATCCGCCAC
>JAOZRC010000745.1 GCA_029940345.1 Desulfobacterales bacterium | reverse complement strand
ATGTATATTCAAAAAGCGTGCGGCGATGGGGCGTATATCCGCACGGCGGGTGATTTTACTTCCCACCGGTTTGCAATCACCTTTCTGGATGAGTCTGAGCAACTTGGTTTGTAAGGCGGGTTGCATATCGCCGATTTCATCCAAGAAAAGCGTTCCGTCATGCGCTTCTTGCACCGGACCTTTTTTATCTCTCCACGCACCGGTAAACGCGCCTATGACATAGCCGAACGGCTCACTTTCAATCACATTTTCAGAAGCCCTTAAAAACACCTTGTCTTCTATTAAGAATTTTCAGCAGCAGAACGTTCAAAAAATCCATAAATATGTCGGTGTTTTGAAAAACGCCGCTTTTTAATAAATTTTGTCTTGACATTACGCTCAATGATTATACTATAATGTCAATTATTGAACGTATATTCAAATTTTTAAGGAGACGTCAATGTCAACCGAAAGGATCACCAGAAAACAACGGGAGCATTTACAACACCGCAGCGAAATTCTTCAAACCGCAATGGACCTTTTTGCCCGCGACGGCTTTCACAATGTTACCATGCAAGCCATTGCCGAGGCGTCAGAATTTTCCGTGGGCACATTGTATAATTTTTTCAGAAACAAGGATGACCTATACCGGGCGCTGTTAAGTGAAAATGTGGCGCAGTTTCATTCAGGGCTGCAAAATGCTTTAGACGCGCCGGGGAGTGAAACGGAAAAGCTTCGGAACTGGCTCACGGCAAAAATTCGACTTTTTCGGGAAAACATCGCTTTTGTGCGTTTATACTATTCGGAGACCATGGGCGCCAGTTTTAATGTTAAAGCGGGGCTGAACAGGGAAATGTTGGCTAAGTATGAGGATAGCCTGGCTCAATTGGAACGGCTTTTTGCCGGCGGCATCAGGCGGAAGGTGTTTAAAAATCTTGACACACGCTATTTGGCGCTCGCTCTTGATGGTATTTCCAATACCATTTTATTCGATCATCTTGAAAAGTTTGAAGACCGCGAGATTGATGCCGATGTGATGTTAAGTCTATTGTTTGAAACGGTTCTTATAAAATAAGTTTGATATGGTGGGACAGTGTGAAAATGTAATTGCCGGAATCGGTATTCCCTTATGGGTTGTTGTTATTATCAACAAATTAAATCAAAAGGTGTTCTCATGCAGAAAATTTCAAAAATTCGATTGATTCTCCTTATCATGTTCGTCAGCTCATCACTTACGATGACGGGTTGTGATAAGATTGGTAAATTGTTAAGTCTGGTTACGGGACATGGTCCCGGAGGTCCTGGCGGTCCTATGGGACCGGGAGGCCCGCCGGCAGTATCTGTGGTGACAGCGCAATATCAGAAGGTCATGCTGGCCACTGAATTGCCGGGCCGTACGTCTGCCTTCCGTGTTGCGGAAATCCGACCTCAGGTCAGCGGCATTATAAAAAAACGCCTGTTTACGGAAGGTTCCGATGTCAGGGCAGGCAAGGTACTCTATCAGATCGATCCCGCTCCTTTTCAGGCGGCGCTTGACAATGCCAAGGCAAATCTCCTGATCATGCGAAAGTCCGCTGACCGGGCGAGGGCCGTTCTGAAAGCAAGTATCGCCGACGTTGAGCGGCTGAAAGCCACCCTGAAACTCGCCCGGACCAATCGTGAGCGATATGAGGACTCATTTAACAATAAAATCGCCTCCGCCATCCAGCGCGACCAGACCGTGACCGAGGTCAAAGTGATGGAGTCCACGCTGTTGGCAGCCGAAGCCCAGGTGGAAGGCAACCGGGGAGCGGTGGCGGCAGCAGGGGCAGCGATCCAGCAAGCGCAAGCGGCGTTAAAAACTGTCAGTATCAACCTGGGATACACCCAAGTCACCGCCCCTATCTCCGGACGCATCGGCAGATCCGCTGTGACAGAGGGTGCTATCGTGACGGCGTATCAGCCTGTTCCTCTCGCAACGATTCAACAACTGGACCCCATTTATGCGGACGTGCTCCAATCCACCACCGAATTGTTGCGTTTGAAGAGCAGCGGCCTCAATCACGAGGCCGCGGACCAGAACAAGGTCAAGCTCATCCTGGAAGGCAATACGACCTATCCTTTGGAGGGAACATTGCAGTTCAGCGATGTCACGGTGGACCCGACGACCGGATCCGTCATTCTGCGGGTTGTTTTCCCCAATCCGGAAGGCATTCTCCTGCCGGGTATGTTTGTCCGGACGGTGATTAAAGAAGGCGTCAATGAACAGGCGATTCTACTTCCCCAGCAGGGTGTGTCCCGTGATCCCAAGGGGAATCCCTTTGCACTGGTCGTGGATGCCGAAAGCAAGGCCGGCTTTCGACCGCTCACCCTTGACCGGGCCATCGGTGATAAATGGTTGGTTTCATCAGGTATTGCTCCCGGAGACCAGGTGATCGTCGAGGGATTGCTCATGCTTCGGCCCGGAACAGTGGTGAAGGCAACTCCTTTTGATCCGACACATGCGGGGCCAGGCGCTGCATCCGGCCCCGGCGCACCGCCTGAAAAACACAGTAAAGGAGGGGCGTAATGTTATCAAAATTCTTTCTCGACCGGCCGGTTTTTGCCTGGGTCATCGCCATTATCATGATGACGGCAGGTGGACTGGCGATCTATAACCTGCCCATCTCGCAGTATCCGCCCATCGCACCGCCGGCCATCGCTATTGAAGCATTTTATCCCGGTGCATCGGGGGAGACCGTTGAAAACACCGTGACCCAGATTATTGAGCAGAAGATGACCGGACTGGACGATATGCTCTATCTTTCCGGTGCCAGTTCATCGTCGGGTGCCTCCCGGGTCGAGCTGACCTTTGCACCGGGAACCGACCCCGATATCGCCTGGTCCAAGGTGCAAAACAAGCTCCAGCTCGCCATGGCCAGCCTGCCCGATGTAGTGCAGCGCTCCGGTGTCAAGGTCAGCAAATCCACTCGAAATTACCTGATTATCGTAGGGCTGATTTCGGAAGATGGCAGCATGGACGGCAATGACCTGCGGGACTATGCCCAGTCCAATCTGGAAAAGATCCT
>JAOZRC010000744.1 GCA_029940345.1 Desulfobacterales bacterium | reverse complement strand
AAAAATCGAACGAATCATCCTGACAGGCCGGGTCATATTTGCCATTATACCGCCAACGGGTCTCTTTGCCGTCTACATAGGGCCACTGGACGCCTGAACGCGCCTTTAAAACCTTATAGGGTGCCATACGATGTTTGGGGTTGTCATGAAATTTTATATACTCGTTCCAGATGTCCTCTATATAGGTTTCCTGGCTCCATGGGAATTGTTGTTCAAACCCCAATCGCCTTGCCACCTGTATGAGCTGCCAGGTGTTACACATGGCTTCACCTGGTGTTGGTACGAGCTGTTCATTATGCTGGGTGCGTCTCTCTGAGTTTCCGAAAAATCCTTCTCTTTCCACCCACAAGGCCGAAGGCAAAATAACATCTGCGATATCTGATGTTGGCGTAGGGTAGATTTCAGACACAACGATAAAGCGACCCTCTTTTTTGGCGCCATCCCGATAGCGTCTCAAATTCGGCATCGTCACCATGGGGTTGGTGACCTGAATCCACATGAAATTGATATCGCCCCGATCCAGGGCACGGAACATTTCAACGGTATGATAAGTCGGTTTGGGATCAATATTGGTTTCAGGAACGCCCCAAATTTCAGCAGCCATTTTCCGGGCGCCTTCTTGCATTACAACACCATGGGGGAGTTTGTGGGTCAGGGTGCCGACTTCTCTTACCGTGCCACATGCACTGGGCTGACCGGTCAAAGAGAACGGGCTGTTACCCGGAGTGGAAATTTTACCGGTCAGAAGGTGGATATTATAGACCAGGTTGTTAATCCAGGTCCCCCTGGTGTGCTGGTTCATCCCCATGGTCCAGAAAGAAGTGACTTTTTTGGCAGGATCCCCGTAAAGGGCCGCCAGATATTTGATATCTTCGGCTGATACGCCGGAAATTTTCTCAGTCATTTCCGGGGTATAATCTTCCAGGAATGTTTTCAAAGCTTCAAAATCAACCGTTTTAGTTTCATCTTTGAATTTAAAATGGTCTTCGGTTCCATAACCGATATCAGTTTTACCTTTATGGAAAGAGACATGCTTGGAAACAAAATCCTGATCCACCCAACCATTTTTCACAATTTCATAGCAAATGGCATTGGCAAGCGCCAAATCAGACTGGGGATTAAACAAGATAGATTTATCAGCGGCCTGACTGGAACGGGTTGAACGCGTCGTTAAATCGATTATTTTAACATGGGTCTTTGTTTTTCGGTTGGCTAACATCCTGGAGAACAGTACAGGATGCATTTCAGCCATATTGTTTCCCCAGGTGATAAAAACATCTGCGTTATCAATATCTTCATAACACCCCATGGGTTCGTCCAGGCCAAAAGTGGTCAGACATCCTGTTACCGCACTTGCCATGCAAAGTCTTGCATTGGCCTCTACATTATTGGTTCCGATACATCCTTTGAAAAGTTTTGAAGCCGCGTATCCGTCCGGAATCGACCATTGTCCTGATCCGTAAATGGATACGGCATCCTTGCCTTTTGCTTGTATGGATTCCTTCATCTTGCTTGCCACAAGATCCAGTGCTTCATTAATGGGCGTTGGAACCATCTTGCCGTTTTTTCTGACATAAGCGGTTTTAAATCTGTCTTTTCCATACAAAATCTGAACAGAATGGTAGCCTTTTACACAGCACAAACCTTTGTTAACCGAACATTTAGGATCACCTTTTACAGCAACGGCCTTTTCACCGGATACACCGACAAGAAGGCCACATCCAGTCCCGCAGAAACGACACGGCGTTTTGCTCCATTGAATGGAACCGGCAGGGTGATCCGTTGGTTTCCAGCCTGCGAAACTGATTCCCGGAAACATAGCTGCCGCGGTAACGGCGGCGCTTTTCAGCGCCATGGCTCTTATAAATTCTCTTCTGGTAATCGTCATATACCACTCCTTTTGTTGAAAATGTATATATTGTTACGAATCTGTATGTCCAAAAGTCATGCTCAATGATTGCAGCGATCCCAACGCCTTGATCGTATCGATAAGATTTTTGTTGGTCTGCTCATCAGGCGTATCGGTCAATAAAATCAGAACATCCCTATTCTCTGACGGTTTTACCTCGCAATATTCCATGTTGGAAAGTTCCTTGATCAGTTGATCCTTCATACTCTTTTCAGGATAAGCCAGAAAACTGAATATAGGCATTGTCTTCCCTTTATTAGCAATTAATTCCGAAGCCCTCATACATGGCTGTCACAACTACCACAAAATAGTATTTGATGCAAACAAAAAACCTATTAATTCCC
Source organism: Desulfobacterales bacterium (assembly GCA_029940345.1). Lineage (GTDB taxonomy): Bacteria > Desulfobacterota > Desulfobacteria > Desulfobacterales > JAUCGF01 > JAUCGF01. Next base: position 774 of record JAOZRC010000744.1, on the reverse strand, counting down.
CATTCGCATGGATTACAGGCATAACAATTTAAAATAATTTAAAAATTTGATCTGTCAGTTCACTGGGAAGATATTTTTCACGGATTTTACGGAAAACTTCATAGCCTGACATCCGCGGCATCATGATATCCAGCAGAACAAGATCAAATTTGTTACCGGTTTCGATCAGGCGTAAGGCGTCACGGCCGTTTAGCGCCTGGGTAACGCCATAATTGCCTGTTGAGAGGTAGTTGGCCAGCACCTGATGATTCACCGGTTCATCATCCACAACAAGGATTTTGAATTCGGAAACGGTCACAGCGCCTGCTTCTATGTCGTTAAATATATATACTGTCCCCAGAAATCGAAGAAAATGCCTTAATTTAGGTGCAAATTTAAACCGCCAGAAAACATACAATTTCAGGTCGCCGCTGACAATTTGATACGAATAATTTGCATAATCACATCATATTTGATACGATCTATTTATGCAGATAAGTCGATGGATATGGCAACAAAATAATTGGCCTGATTTTTATTATGATGCAGGTTTATTGCTCGCGGATATTGGCGCTGCCACACGGTTGAGCGGCGGCAAAGTAAAGCAAAGATCATTCCTTTCCCAATCGAACTTCAGGGCCTGGTTCTGACAGAAGAATCCGAGACTTCCAAATCTTCCTTGGTGATGCCCGCTGCACTGGGAACCCGGCTTGACAGAATTATCCACGAATACCGGCAGAAAGGCAAATTAAAAGCTCACGGTTTCAAACACCGGCGTAAAATATTGCTGGCCGG
>JAOZRC010000743.1 GCA_029940345.1 Desulfobacterales bacterium | reverse complement strand
TGTCTGAATTAGGATTTGTCGGATTAAATGATTTTAGGATTAGGTTGAGATTGTTCGATCAATTATGGCACATATAATCCTTTAATCAACAAATCCTAAGAATCCTAATTCAGACAATGATAGCCACTTTTCCACTGTCTGAATTAGGATTTGTCGAATTTAATGATTTTAGGATTATTATTGAATGATTTGATCATCTGCCAATCCTATCATCCTTTAATCCTAAGAATCCTAATTCAGACAATGTGCGCTATCATCATATCAGGATTGTTTTTTATAATCTTTATTATCCGGGTGATTAAGATTGTAAACCCTTTTAAATTCTAAACTTTGCGCCCCAAAGTTGATAAGCAGGCCAATGGGTAATTTATATGCCTGGCAGTAGTTCATTGCCTGTGCCAAATGCACTTCTTCCAAACGAATAAGCGCTTTTAACTCTACCATAATCGTATCCTGCACAAAAAAATCCACGCGTCGGGTGCCGATATCAATTCCTTCATAAAATATCGTCATTTCCATTTCTCTTTGAAAACCCAGCCCTTGCTTATTCATTTCAATCGCCAAAGCCCTTTGATAAATCACCTCTTGAAACCCATTCCCCAGAACACCATGCACCTTCATGGCGCAACCGATAATTTTATATGTCAAATTTTCATACTTCATCGTCGTGTAATCCTTTCATCCGCTCTAATCCCATTGTCTGAATTAGGATTCTTAGGATTTAATGATTTCAGGATTAGGGTTATAATTACATATTCGACTATTTGATAATCCTATCATCCTCTAATCCTACGAATCCTAATTCAGACAGTGTTTGCTAATAAAAATGTAATTTTTTTTAAGCCATTTCTGTTTTCCTGGCGATAGAGTAATTAAAGCTTTTTTTCCGCAAACATTCAAACAGATCGAAAGAAAGGAGGGGTTCGGTTTCATGCGAATTTTATGGATGTTATACATTTTAACCGGTTTGGGGGCGTTTTCCATCTCATTTTTACTGGAAGGGCGCATGTTTGTTAACCTCACGGGCCGACCGCTGTTTGCTTACGGGGTAACCGCCGTTTTAGAAAGCGCCAAGATTATGACCATTATGATGCATCGTTTTATGAGCGCCCGTAAAAACGAAATGATACCGGGTGTGGTTAAAAGTCTTACCCTGATCTTTAAAAGCACGCTGATTTTTCTGTCCCTGATCTGTTCGGCAGCCATCCTGTCCGGGTATACGGACAGCCATGATCAGGCGCCCGGGGGGCCGCAAGGCCAGGCGCAATCCAACCGGCAAAACGACCAAAGCCGTGCTGATATGCAACGCGATCATAGCCAGCGCAGGCAAACGGCGCTGGTGCAAATCAAACGCCGGTTTCAGCAAAAACGCAGGCAATTAACCGCCTTTTACAAGCCGCGCATCGCCAAAGAGGAAACCCTGCGGGATGCGGTGGTGAAAAACAAAAGCGTGAATTCATCTAAAAGTCCGCAGTGGTACGAACATAACCGTAAACTCAGGGCGCTGCTGGATGCCTACCTGAAAAAGCAGCAAGCGCTTTTCCAGGAGGAAAGAGAGGCCGTCCGGTTCACTCAGAAAAAGCTGGCCGCCAATTTTGACGCCGAACTTAAACGGCTTCAAACCGTCAGTCAAACGCAATCGAACGGCATCAGCCAAAATACACTTACCGGTACCGCATTGAGGCTGAATAAGATGGCCGCCGCGTTGTCAGCGGCAATTGAAAACAGATTCGGGGTTGAGATTCAGATTAACTTTTTGAATTTTCATATCTTCTTTGCGATGCTGGTCAGTTTTTTGCTGGAGAGCGCCATTTACATCGTCTTTAGCTATGTGATCATCAGCCATCAGTCAATTTTTGCCCTGCAACACGATTTGCATATCGGCAAACAAGCCATCAAAGCCTCGGCCAAAGATGACTTTTTTAAAGAACGGTTACATCATAACACCCTAAAAAGCAAGGTTAAAAACCGGGTTCAGACAGCCAAGGCAAAGGTTTCCGATTTCGCCATGGACGCTTTGAACCTGTAGTGCTTTTCTAAAAGAAAGGCGCTGGAAATACAACCCGAAACATCAAATCAACCCATAAGGAGGAAACAATCATGGAACACGAAAATCAGAAACAAGCCAATGAAATGGTGAAAACCCTTAACACCAGCCACCCGACTACGGCGGCGATGATTTCCCGGAACCGATCTTTCCTGGGAAAGCTCTTTCCCGACAAACTGGACACCGTTCTTTACAATTCGGAACTGCGCCAGGCCCGCACCGAAACCGAATTTCGCGAAAAAGCGTTGAAAATCGTCAAAAGCGCCCAACTTCACTCCATCCGCGAGATGTACAATCAATACCTGATAAAAGGAAAAGGCGATATGCGCCGGGACCGCACCCACTTTTTCGTCGAACAGTACGAAGAGCTGGAACGTGAAATCAATCTGATCACCACTGCGTTTTATACGGAAATTGAGCGTCAGCATCAGGCGATGGAAAAGCTGTCCCTTCCCTTTTTAAGAGAAAAAGAGGAGGCGCGCATTGTCGCCGGTGTGGATCGCTACCATGAGGCGGTGAACAAGTTGATGTCCGATTTCAACAATATTTTATTTGAAGATATCAGGGGTGAATTATCCTAGCGGCAGGGTGTTTTCGTGCGGTAAAAGAGACAGGGCATCGCCTTGTCTCTGCCGCACCGGTCATTCATAGCGCATCTTTTCTCTTTTCGATGAACAGGTGCGGAAGGCGCTTGCAACACATCCAAACGAATGAATAAAACGGTGTGCATAAAAAAAAGGAGATTTTAAATGTCTGCAATCCTGAAACAAGCAGCCTCACCCCAGGTCCTGAACCAGGCATGGCGCAAATTACACAACGATAAGGCCGTCTGGAAACCCGGCCTGCAACGCAGCGAAATGGAGCGCAACCTGGTGTTTCATATACTCACGCTGGCCGAAGAACTGAAAACCGGCGTTTACCGACCTGAGCCCACCCGTTTTTTCCCGGTGTCCAAAGGAAACGGTAAAACACGCATCATC
>JAOZRC010000109.1:9496-11452 GCA_029940345.1 Desulfobacterales bacterium | reverse complement strand
TGAGTGATAAAACGTTGCCCACCCTACATTTGATAGCAACCGCACAGGTTGAATTTTTTCAGGATTATTAATTTTATTATAGGCATTGACTTTATCCACCAGTTCATAGCTTTCAGTTTTGCCATAATAATACTGGTATAGTTCGGAAATCAGATCGCCCGGTCGAACGTTATGTTTCACTGCCAAAGCCGCCATCATTTTACAGGTGTAAGGATTATAGGGGGCAATCGGATAAGCCGCTGACAGCATCTCGCGCATTTTATCCGATGCTTCACGATTTTGATAATCAACAAATTTTTCATACAAAGCTTGTAACCGGAACTGTTTTTCAACATTGGACAAGCGATCCTGCGCCGCTTGGGTTTGCTGATTATCTGATGCTGCTGAAATGGCTGTCTGATAAGCGGTCTGCGCCTTTTGCCACTCTTGTTGCGCTTCATGCTTGAGACCGTCCGTGAAAAGTGTTTTAAATCTGTCTGTTTTAACGGTCACAGTTTTATGTGGGCAACCGTAAACCAATAGACCTGACAAAAGAATTGCGGTCAAACAAATTGTTTTTTTCATCGGATATTTCCTATCATCTATTCAGCATACAACGCTTCAATCTGAGATTGATAACGTTCCAACACAATGCGTCGTTTCAGTTTCATCGTCTGAGTTAACAAACCGTTATCCGTTGAAAAAGGGTCGGAAACCAGGAGAAATTTTCTCGGAATTTCGTACCCATGGAATTTGCCTTTCAAAAAAGTGGTGACAGCATCGCCGATTAACGTCTTAATTTCGTCACATTTAACCAGTTCGGCAGGATCAGCCGGCAGATTATTTTCCCTGGCATATTCTTTTAACACTTCAAAATCGGGAACTGTCAGGCAAACATTATATGCGCGGCCATACCCATAAATCATGACGCTTTCAATCCAGGGCAGCAGTTTGATCTCCTCTTCCAGGGTCGCCGGAAAAACATACTTGCCATTTTCGAGTTTGTACTGTTCCTTAATACGTCCGGTGATAAAAAGAAAGCCATCCTCATCCAGACGCCCCAAATCACCGGTTCGAAAACCGCCGTCGGCAGTCATCACTTCGCGGGTGGCTTCCGGATTGTTGTTGTAACCCTGCATAACGTTGGGACCGTACACCACGATTTCACCTTCGCCGTTTTTAGTCTCTGCCGGAATCGGATCGATTACCACCTTGACATTTTCAATCGGCCGTCCGACGCTGCCCGGTTTATGCGCCGCCGGACAATTCATGCTAACGGCCGGCGACGTTTCGGTGAGACCGTAACAATCATACACAGGAATGCCGATATCGGCAAAAAAATAGCCGATTTTAACATTCATGGTGGCACTGGCTGTGATAGCGCCTTGTAAACGACCACCGAATTTTTGCCTGATTTTCTTAAATACAACCGCATCGGCAAGCTTATATTGAAGATTTGTAAGCAAAGCCGACTTGCCCTGAAGCGCCAATGCCCGTTTCTGCTTGCCGGCGTCAACCCCCATGACAAACAGTTTTTTGGCCAAACCTCCGGTAGCATTAATTTTCTTCCAAAGGCTGTCATAAATTTTATTAAAAACACGGGGTACGGCAATCAGATATGTGGGACGCAACCTGGCCATATCCTCAGCAATGGTGGTGACATCCCGGATAAAGCCGATGGAACCGCCCAGATGGATAAAATTATACAACTCCGCCGTTTGGCCGAAAGAGTGCGCCCAGGGCAAAATCGAAAGGCTCCTGCCAGTTTCATTCAGTTCCGGTATCATACGGCCGCCGGTGATGGCATTACTCGTAAAGTTGCCGTGGGACAGTAAAACCCCTTTCGGATTTCCGGTGGTGCCGGATGTATAGATCAGCACTGCAACATCACTGGGCAAGGGACGAACAGACGCAACCGGATGGGCCCGTCCCCATTGCTCTAGCGCGGTCATAGTGTTGTCGCCTTGTCCGTCGATT
>JAOZRC010000109.1:0-9396 GCA_029940345.1 Desulfobacterales bacterium | reverse complement strand
GCTCCCATATTGCGGGCATCGGTCACATGATCTAAGAGCAAAAAAAACGGCGCCTCGCCGGCTATTTCCGTTTTGGCGATCAGTGTGTTCAGATCCACAAGCGGATAAGGGCTGACCTTTGCACCGATACCTTGATGAAAAGCATTGCCTGCCATCTTGCCAAGTTGATCCGGATTCAGCTTATGAATCGGAATATGGCGCAATTCCGCCATTTCAAGCACCGCTTTTATCCGTTTTGAAGGCTTGGTCAGGAAGGAGTAAATCGCTAGGAATTTCCTTCGTCCTGAACGCAATGCCTCTAAAACAGGATGAATCCCAAATAACAGATCATGTTCCATTTATAAATTTCGAGTTTCAAGTTTCAAGTTCAACGTATATTCCGCCAGAAGACTGCCTCGCCAGTAGCCGTTATTCGGATTTTCAAAAAAGGTCTTGAAAAGCGATAGACTTTCTTGCCGTAAAACGTTGGCAGTAATCTCAATCAGGCGATTGCGATAAAGAGGTGTAAGGCTTTGTAGATCACATTTTAATCCGCCGCCCATCACATCTTCATAAGCGTAAACAATTTTCCCAATTTTGGTAAGAAGAATGGCGCCAAAACACATCAGGCAAGGTTCCATCGTACAATAAAGTGTCATCTCGTTTGCATTCGGTTTGTGTTCGATCTGGGCCAGACGCCGCAAAGCGACAATTTCGGCATGATCAATTTCATTCATCGCACTTGCGGATGAATTTTGTCGAGACCCGGTTGTCAAAACGCCTTCCGGGTGAGCGATCACGCATCCCACCGGAAACTCTCCGGAGGTAAGCGCTTTTTGAGCTTCAACCAGTGCTTTGCGCATAAAATATGCGTTATTCATCAGTCTCCAGCCTCCGCCTCCAGTCCGCTGCCGACTGCTGACTGCCGAACTCAGGCAAATGACAGATCGTGTTATCACATGGACATGCACCGTCCACTTCAAACGTATACACTATTCGTGATTCCAAGACCGCGCGCTCCTTAGAAATCGGCTGTAAATCATGGTTATCAATGATTGATAGAAGCTTTTGTCTTGACGGTATTGAGTCCAATCCGACGCTCATAAGCTTTCCGTGAGAGCCATTTAAAACATTGGCGTCTTCACCGTTTGTCACAACAACTACGGGAATCAGATATCCGGTGAGCAGACGCGAAGCTGCCAAAGCGGGGCGTTGACGGGTGACCAGCGAACCGGGACCGTATTTGATGATCATTCCTACCAGACCAGCGACAGAAATCACAAAATCAATTTTAATGATAGCACGTTTTTTTCCAGCCGTGATTACTAAATTTTTACGCGGCCTAATTTCTTCCTTGGAATACCCTTCCTGGTCCACCAAGAGACGAGCGATACGCTGGCGGTAGCGCTCATCATGGGTTTCAATCAGGATCTCACCAGTGATAAAATCGGCTACCTGGCCTAAAATAAGATGATGGCCATGCACTTTAGGTTCCTTTTACAGTGTTTAGTCTTCAATGCCTGTCTGAATAAAATCAATTGTATGAATAATTGCTATTGAAGCCAAAATCAAGCGCTTTTTTTTTAGCAATATAGCGATCCGATTTATAGTTTTCGAAGAATAATGGAGTGCGAGCTTCAGCTTGCGAGCCTCACCTGACACAATAAAATTGGAAAAAAGTACCTGCGTTCGGAAATTAACTTGACAAAAACTTAAAATTATCTGTAAAAAATAGTATTTGCACTATAGTTCGAATTCAATAAATCAATCCCGATTTTTCAACAATAGCGGAGCGCAAGCCACAGCTTGCGCGCGCCAACTGGAAAAACAAAAAATCAGAATTTAATAATCAGCAAATCGTTAAGGTGATTATCATGGGAATAGCGGTTCGACAAGTAGCTGCCGAGATGTCTGGGCTAATTTATCCTCCCAAAGAAAAATCGTATTCTGCAGACATTGAGGAACCTGAAATCGAATACCCGGAATCGGATGGTGAACCAATGGGCGAAACAGGCAGTCATGTGAGAGCGTCTTTGCATCTGTACGGTGCGTTGAGACAATTTTACTTAAACAAAACAGATGTTTATGTTGCAGCGGATATGTTCATGTATTACGAAAAAGGCAATCCCAAGGCATGTAAAGCGCCGGATGTCATGGTGATCAAAGGCGTGCCTAATAATTATGAACGGCGTACCTTCAAGCTGTGGGAAGAAAAATCCGGGCCCTGCGTGATTTTCGAAATCAGTTCACAATCGACCATGATAGAAGATTTGGTCACAAAAAGTTTCGTGTATGCCTCTCTCGGTGTTCACGAATATTATCTTTTCGATCCGTTGCGTGAGTTCCTGAAAGAGGGACTGAAGGGGTTTCGGCTGGCAGACAGAGAATTTATTCCCATTCTTCCGGACAACCGCGGCCGCCTGTACAGCAATGAATTGGTTCTGAACTTAACGCCTGAAGATGAGATACTCAGGATTCTTGACCCCCTGACCGGTGCACCGATTCCCTCTTATACTGAAGCGCTAATGTTAGTTGAAGAGGAAAGGCAGCGTGTTGAAGAGGAAAGACAACGCGCTGAAGAGGAAAGACAACGCGCTGAAGAGGAAAGACAACGCGCTGAAGAGGAAAGACAACGCGCTGAACAGGAAAAACAGAGCGCTGAACAGGAAAAACAGCGTGCCGAACAGGAAAAACAGCGTGCCGAAAAACTGGTTGCCCAACTAAATGCGCTTGGTTTCGAACCTGATATATAAAAGTGCAGCCTGCTTTGCGTCTTTGCAGTGATTTTCAGGGCTACCCAACCTACGACTACATTTATTATCCCAGCTTACGTTGGTAGCCCAGATGAGGAAGCCTTTATCTTACTTAGAGCCTGTTTGAAAAGTCCCCCGCAAAGCGCGTAATAGCGCGGTTTTCCGAAAAACGGTGTTTTTATATTTATAATGTTATTTCAGGCATCCTTCATAATAGCTTAAAAGTAGTTTACACTTTCATGGGGAGTGCTGAACCGAAGGTTTAGCAAAGGCCAGCGTAAACGCTAAACCTTCGGTTCAGCACTCCTTTAAAGTGTTAAGCGGAAAATGAAGGATGCCTTATTTCAGATAGATATAAATTCATTGAGGGTGTTTGAAAAGTACACCCTCTTAGTAAATTCGGGTTATCAAACGGGCTTTAAAGTCCTAAACCATCAATATCAGCACGGCAAAATGCGCATTGGCCATTTTCGATTCGGTTTTGAGTGATTTGAAAGCCCTGACGATTGATTAGCAGTTTTCCGCAATTCCAACAAAACGTGTTTGCACCGGCTTCACCAGGAACATTACCGGTGTAAACATATCTTAAACCCGCCTGGATACCTATTTCCCGGGCGTCAGTCAGTGTTTGAATCGGCGTGGCCGGCCGGTCTTGCAGTTTATAAGTGGGATGAAAACGGCTAATATGCCACGGGGTTTCCGGTCCCAGTGAATCTGCAAGAAAAGCGGCCAATTGTTGAAGCTCCTCTTTATTATCATTGAGTCCCGGAATCAACAGCGTTGTAACCTCTGTCCAAATGCCCCTGGCTTTCATCTGTTTGAGTGTCGTTTTGACATTTTCCAGGCGTGCGCCGCACATTGTTTTATAAAAGCCATCGTTAAATGCTTTTAAATCCACATTGGCAGCATCCAGATAAGGGCTTATCAGGTCTAACGCCTTGGGCGTCATGTAACCGTTGGTGACAAATACGTTACGGATGCCTTGGGCATGCGCAATCTTGGAAGTATCCAGGGCCAGTTCAAAATAGACTGTTGGTTCCGTATACGTATAGGCTATGCTGGCGCATCCGCCTTTGACGGCATCGTCAACAATCGCCTTTGGCGTCATTGGGTCGCCAACGATCATACCGTTGCGGTCTGAAGGCATCTGGGCGATATCCGCATTCTGGCAAAAGCGACATTTAAAGTTACAGCCAACGGTGGCGATGGAATAGGAACGGCTCCCCGGACTTAGATGATAAAGCGGTTTTTTTTCAATCGGGTCAATATGCCGGGCAATCACCTGACCATAAACCAAACTGTTTAAAACGCCGTCACGGTTCTCCCGCACCTGGCACAGTCCTCTTTTCCCTTTTTTAATCGTGCAACGGTGATAACAAAGATTACACCGGACCTTCATATCCGTCAAAGATTCGTAAAGATAGGCTTCCATGTGTAAAGCTCCTTGAATAGTTAATCAGAGAGGTTCATAATTTAAATCATCAACAGTTTCACTTCCGCAGGTGCGACGCCGACAACCGTTAACGTCTCTGATCCGACAGGTGTTTCTATCAGAACCTCTGTGGATGTGTTCCGAGGCGCTTTGCTGTAGCCAACACAGACTGATGCGGCGTGTTTGACAATAGCAGGATCGGCACCATGAGACAAAATACAAAGCGGACCGGGGAATTTTTTAACGTTTAACCGGATATCACGCTCATAATTAATAAATTTGCCGATAGATTGGTTATCTTTATGTGTGCGTCCGACAATAAGCTTGGTATCGTTTCCCAGACGAAAATGGCGTCCGAATTTTAAAAGGTGAAGATCGGCTTCATGCCAATCGTCCTGATGGTCGAAATAATCCCTTAATCGTATAGAAAACCCTTTATCCGTCAGGAGACAGCCGCCTGCCGGCGCCGGATAATCGGTCACTCCGAACTGACGAGCCAATTCAATCTGGGGTTTGCGTGACCGTCCGCTTAATCCGAGCATTTTTTCCCTGTCAATGAATCCCTCCTTTTCCGGAATTGTCACAGGCAGTCTCTTGGCGCTTAACGGTCTGAGAATATAACCGTCAAAGCCGGAATGTTTTTCAACATAACGAAGCGACGGACGGGTCTGAGACATTGGACGTTGCCCCAAGACTTCCCCTGAAAAAAGAAACTGAAATTGTCGCCGTTTCATCATATCACCCGCCAGTTTGAACATTAACGCATGACAATCCAGACAGGGGTTCATATACTTGCCATATCCGCAAGGCGGATTTTTCAACATTGGAATATATATCTGCGTAATATTTTTAACCGTCAGCGGTATATGATGCGCCTTGGCCGCCTGGCGCGCTTTGGATGCTGAAAAAAACGGCGTTTCAAAGGTGATCCATTCGGGTCGGATGCCGTTGCGTTGCAAAAGCAATCCCGCCAGAATACTATCAAGACCGCCTGAACATAGTCCCAAGGCGCGGATGTTAGGAAAAGATGGTTGCATAGTGTTAAATAATGGCTTTTGGTATTCAGGTTTCAGTCTTTAGCGCAAACTTCCTGACACCTGAAACCAAAATGCCAATTAAAAGGTGTAAATTGCCCCATGAGAGATGCTAATAGTATTAGAAAAAACTGTTGGGGTTGTCAACAATCGGTTTAATGCTTAAGTTATATAATTATTATTCTTTGCTATAATACTTGATTTTATTTTTATTTCATTTTATGAATTGATTATAATAAGTGATATAAAATAAAAATGAACTTAATCGGAGACGACAGATGGATATCAAAGCGGCAGCGGAGGGTTTAGGTCTTGATGAAGATGAATTCAGTGAAATTGTTGAACTTTTCATAGATACGGCCCGGGATGACATAGACAAATTACAGGAAGGATTCGAGAGTGGTGATGCCGAAAAAGCTGGCAACGCGGCCCACTCTTTAAAAGGCGCATCCGGCACCCTCGGCTTTATGGATATTGCTGACATTGCTAAAAAAGCGGAAGAAGATGCTAAAAATAACGATTTAGATAAATTAGCTGATTCAGTTTCAAAATTAAACGCATATTTTCAACAGTTGGTTTCTAACTTTGGCTGAGAAGCCTGACCTCTTTTTCTGCATACTTGGCAGAGACCGCACCTAATGTACACCATTGAGGATTTATTTTGATTCAATTGCCTAAATATGTTTTATTTATCTTGATCGTAATTTTTTCCCTGATGATCGGATGTGCCCCGACGCGTTCTAAATCCGATTATTCAGCGATACCTGGATATAAGCCGCCCTCAAACATTACTTCTGATGCCACTGGCCAAAGCACTGCGTCTCAAAAAAAGAAAGCCATACCACCTACTACCAAGCATACATCCGGTTCAACTGTCAATCCGAATTATTCACAGGCAACCCATGCCACCGCCGATACCGATATTAATGAAATCGCAGATGAGGATGAAAATGAAAAAAATGGTTTCAATTTTTTCAGAGCGTTCAATCGAACTCAACCGGTTTTAGACGAAGCCTTGGAATTTTGTGAAACAGCACAGAATTTCTGGCAAAAAGGCGAGCTTGAGACTGCACTTGAATCCCTGGATCGGGCCTATTCCCTGATTTTAAAGGTTGACACCCAGGATATGCCCAAACTTATCCAGCAAAAGGATGATCTGCGCTTTTTAATTTCAAAGCGTATTCTTGAAATTTATGCTTCCCGGATTATTGTGGCCAACGGTAAGCATAAAGCGATTCCTTTGACAATGAATGCGTATGTTAAAGCCGAACTTGACAGCTTTACCAAAGGAAGGGAAAAAAAGATATTTCGTAAAGCGTATCAGCGTTCGGGGCGTTATCGTCCTCACATGGTAGAGGAGTTGAGAAAGGCCGGTTTGCCCACTGAACTGTCTTGGATTCCCTTGATTGAAAGCGGTTTCAAAACCAATGCACTGTCACGCTCACGCGCGTTGGGTCTCTGGCAATTCATACCATCCACCGGTTATAAATACGGCCTTAAACGTACAAGCTATATTGATGAACGCATGGACCCTTATAAATCAACTGGCGCTGCGATTGCATATTTAACCGAATTGCACCATATTTTTGGTGATTGGTCAACGGTGCTGGCCGCCTATAATTGCGGAGAAGGCCGTGTGCTTAGAACAATTCGAAAACAAAAAATCAATTATCTTGATAATTTTTGGGACCTGTACACACGCCTTCCCAAAGAAACCGCCCGTTATGTGCCTCGATTTATTGCTACCCTGCATGTTGTGAATAATCCGCGTAAATATGGGCTTGATACAGTGGTTTTAGATTCTCCCTTGAAATATGAGACGGTTGGCGTATCCAAACGTATCCGTCTTAAAGACGTTGCTCGAACGATTCGCTCATCAGAAAATGAATTAAAGCTGCTTAATCCTGAATTGCGCAAGCGAATTATTCCCGGAAGTCGCTATCCTTTGAGAGTTCCGCCTCTGAAAGGACAAATCCTGATGGCGCAATTGAATTCGATCCCAATGACGTCAGCGCCTCCCCGTCGTACTTACGTCAAGCATCGCGTCAAACAAGGTGAAACGCTGTCAGGAATCGCAAAGCACTATGGGGTAAAAACAAAAACGATTACCCGGGCGAACAGAATGAATAAAAACAGCGTCCTTGCGGCGGGACGGGTTCTCAAAATTCCTTACAGTAAACGGGTTGTCACTGCCAGGAAAAAGAAGTCTTCAAAGAAAAAGCAACCGACGATTGTTCAGCATACTGTTCAGCGAGGCGATTCAATTTGGAATATTGCCCAAAGGTATGGCTCAACGGTGAGCGCAATACGCACACGCAATAACCTCCGGTCAACAGTTTTATCTGTCGGCCAGGTGCTAAAAGTTCCAACCGAAGAGAACGTTGATACGCATGGCGTGATCGTTTACAATGTAAAAAAAGGTGACAGCCCCATCATCATTGCAAAGCGTTTCAGAATGCCCTTAAAGCGTTTCCTGGACCTCAACCATTTAACGCCCCATAGCAAAATATACCCCGGCCAACAAGTGTATGTCCAATAATTTCGGTAAATCTGGCCGCATTGCTTAATGTGATGGGTGTTCAGCCCATATTGCCGGAAATATGAATCCTCCCAAAAGCATTGCGGCCAGGATTGAAATCGACAGGCAGGTACCTTGTGCAGATTTTTTAGCGTCATTATGACGAAAGACCGGCACCCGCCTGTTTGCCAGCGTTAACCGCAGAGTCTGAGTTCACGGCCCGTTAATCTGATTTCTCCCAGACCGGTAAATTCCGCCATTTTACAGACAATGCGCTGCATACCATTGACTGTAAGGTTATACCATGCATCACTAACATCAAAATGACCCGTGTCATGCGAAATAATTTCAACGCGATCCGCATCAAGACTCAATTGTTCTGTTAGTCGCGACAGGTTATAATCATCGCTAAAAGATGCTTCACCCGTAATATAAACAATGATGCCTGTTTTCATTTTATCACCTCCTTTCCATAAATAGAATAGGAGGCCCCGCGCGAAACCGGAATAAAAAAAGCTCTTCAAGTAAGTAACTTGAAGAGCTTCACCCAGTTTATCAGCCCTTTGACTTTATATAGACGTTCAGATAATTAATGTCACAAGGCCAGAGGGAGGCCAGAAACTAAAATCAGGTATACACTTTAGTATATCTCCGACCGTTAGTGACATTGATTAGCTGAACGTCTATACATGCCATCTTATCTGTAACATCGCAGATAATGGCAGTCGCTAAAGGCAGGTTTTCTGGCTTTCGGATCTGCCTACTATCCGCGCCTTCCCACCAGGTTTCAACCCGGCAGTGGCATATTGCGGAATTCGTCCCCGATCACAGCGGCGGGACCGCTCCCGATTTTAACGGGATTCCCTTTGTTGTTCACAATGAACACCTAAACGATTGCCAACTATGTAGTAAATATATGCAGGGGCGTCAAGTATTATTAAAGCCTTCTCCTGGCAATGAGAACATTCCTCGTACATTAAGGTCTCACCTGAGCAACCTGATTTTTCGATTTATTCAGGTATGACCGAATGATCGAATTGATACATTCGACCAGTGCCGAACTTTGGATGATCAGGTCTTAATCTGTATATACATGTGCTTTTATCAGATTAAAATCGTCCCGCAGGTAATCACTGGCGATCTCACCGTCGCTGTATCCTCAAATAATGCAAAACGCGGCAGACCTCCTTTATGATGCTAATGGAAGTTACCAATACAAAATCCAGATTGACCCAATAGTCCTGAAGTCTTGCAGATACGATGTTTTTACTAAACAGGCCGCTTACAAAAAGATTGGTGTCTATTACAGCCTTTAGTTTAGGCGTCACTAATGTTGACCTCTCGTTTTTATCCTGACTGCCTGCACGGCCTCATCTGCAAGACTTTCTATCTCATCGTCGGAACAGCCCTTTGCCTTTTCCCTGAACTCAGAAACAACTGCGCGCATTTCTTTCGTCCATGCTTCGTCAGAAAGGGGTATAATCTCTCTATGCCTTGTTTTTACTTTCGTGCTGTTGATAACGTATTTGATCGCCTCCCTTTGTTGCAGTGTAAACCCCTTGTCGCCACTCATTTTAAATATTTTTTCTGCAAACGGCATGTTGCTGTTCCCCTTTGACATTTACTGAAAAGAGTATAATATGAAATTTATAAATTGCTATCTATATCAAATTATATTAT
>JAOZRC010000742.1 GCA_029940345.1 Desulfobacterales bacterium | reverse complement strand
ACCGCCAAACTGAAGTTTGGCACTCCGCAAGAAAGTGAAAAATACTTTTGGGCAAAATGAAGGATGCCTAAAAATCATCTTCTTTTGCTTCATGCAGAACAAGGGTTTTATAATACTGTTTCAACATACCGTCTTTCCCTCCGGAGTGCAAAAATTTTATTTTTTGCGCGTTTGTATGCAAAAAACCGCTTCGCTTAATTTTTGCACTCCGGTGAAACCCCTAAACTTACGCGCCATCCCAAAATGGCGACATTTTGCGCAAATCAGCAATAATGGGCGGCAGTTTTGCAATGATAAAATCAATCTCTGCTTCAGTATTATAGTGGCTGAGACTGAAACGGATTGAGCCGTGCGCTGATGTAAACGGCACGCCCATTGCGCGTAGTACGTGTGAGGGTTCCAGCGACCCGGATGTGCAGGCCGAACCGGAAGATGCACAAATCCCGAGTTCATCCATCATTAGCAAAATGGCCTCGCCCTCAACGGCGTCAAAACCGATGCTGGCAGTGCTCGGAAGCCGCTGTTCCTTATCGCCGTTCACGGTAGTTTTGGGCGTGCTATCCAAAAGTCCCTGTTCAAGTTTATCCCGCAATTGCCGCACCCGCGTGTTCATTTCATTCAGGTTGGCTTGGGCCAGTTCGCATGCCTTGCCAATTCCGACGATGGAAGCCACATTTTCGGTGCCACCGCGGCGTCCGCGTTCCTGATGGCCACCGATCAGAAAAGGTGAAAAAGCGACGCCCCTGCGAATATACAAAATGCCGACACCTTTGGGCGCGTGGATTTTATGCCCGGAAAGCGAAAGCATATCCACACCGCTGTCAGCCACATCAATCGGGATTTTACCGGCCGCCTGCACCGCATCGGTATGAAAAACAATCCCTCTTTCGCGTACTTCACGAGATATTTCATTAATGGGAAAAATCACACCGGATTCATTGTTCGCCCACATCACGCTGACAACCGCGGTGCCCTCTGTCAGGCTGTCATAAAGAAAATCCGTATCTAACCGCCCTTTGCGGTCTACCGGAACAAACGTCACCCGGTAGCCTTGTTTGGACAGGTGTTCATACAGGTTTTTAATGGCCGGATGTTCCACGCGCGTGGTGACGATGTGTTTTTTATCCGGATTGGCGGAAATAGCGGCCTGAATTGCCGTATTGTCGCTTTCCGTACCGCAACTGGTGAATATGATCTCTTCAGGGCTTGCTCCGATAAGTGTAGCGACTTGCTCACGCGCGGCTTTGATCGCATGCTCAACGTTGCCACCGAAGGAATGCGCGCTGGACGGATTGCCGTAGAATTCGGTGAAATAAGGCGTCATTGCTTCAAGAACTTCCGGCGCCACCGCGGTTGTGGCGTTATTGTCGACATAAATTGTTTTCACGCTGCCACCTCCTCGACCACCAGGTCCGGGGCAACCAACTCACGCAATTTGGATTCCACATAATTTTCCAGCGTCAGTTGTGACATCTTGCAAGTTGCGCAAGCGCCGTGCATTTTCACAATCACCCGGTTGCCATCCACATCCACAAGCTCGATGTCGCCACCATCTTTTTTCAGAGACGGTCTGATTTCACGCTCCAGTGATTCTTCAATCAGCCGTATTTTTTGAATGTTTGTCAATGGCGTCGGTTTTGTTTTTTTCACCGGTTCATTACCCAGCACCGAATCAATGATTTCCTGAATTTTTTCATGGCAGTTTTCGCAACCACCGCCGGCTTTGACATAATCGGTGACATCGCCAATTGTCGTCAGGCTGTTTTCGCGCACTGCCCGTTCGATTTCCAGATCGGTAACACCAAAACATTCACACACGATTTCGCCCTCAACTTCAGGGAGTGTATCCCCACAACAATCAGCAATCGCACATTCAAGCGCATCACGTCCCATCACGGAGCAGTGCATTTTTTCTTTGGGCAATCCGCCGAGATAATCGGCGATTTTTTCATTGGTAATGGTTTTGGCTTCCTCCAACGTAAGCCCTTTGATCATTTCAGTCAGTGCGGATGACGAAGCGATCGCGGAGGCGCAACCAAACGTTTGAAACTTGGCCTCTTTTATTTTTTTATCTTCATCAAGTTTTAAATACAGCTTCAAAGCGTCGCCACAAGCCAGCGAGCCGATCTCACCGACGCCATCCGGATTATCGATAACCCCAACATTTCGAGGATTGAGGAAGTGTTCTTTGACCTTATCTGTATATTCCCACATGGAAACCTCCTAATAATACCTAAAGTTAATAGTTGAAACCGGCTGATTTTTGCGTTACAGTTTATAGAAATAGCACATATATGAAACCGATTTTCTAACTGTCCGCGCCCTCACGCAACCCCGTTATATGCACTTTTCAGGGAACACGCGAGCGAACGTTTGCCAAATTTCTAATATTTTAATATACTTCATTATTATGTTAAGCATCAATGCCTGAAAAAAAAGACGAATGCCCAAAAAAGAGATGTTTTTTTTCCGGTGGTAACATTTTTTACATGCGAATACTTTTTAAACATTATTTATTTTGATACAAATTCAGTATGTTATTATTACATTCAACCAGGAGGAATATAAATGGCAAAGGTATTTACCAAAAAAGTCGTCATCCCCGGAAATAAAATAGCTGAATATTTTCAAACATTGGAGGAAACCCAGGAGGAGATCGAACCGTTTAGAGAATACCTGACAGAGCTGAATAAAGAATTTAGTCAGCATCTGACTGCTAAATTTTCAAAAAGAACCGCGCGCAAGCATTGTTACAAAATTGCCTTATTCATTGATTTTTTATGTTGGGACACGGATGTCAAAAACATCGATGAAATCACCCGCGGCATCGCCAATAGCTATTTCAGAAAATGGTATATGAGCAAAGTGGGTGATTGTACGGAAAGTGAACTAAAGACGGCCATGAAGAAATTTTTTCAATTTCTTGATTCAGAGAAGGGGATCACGAATGACGTGGTTTTAAAAAGTTTTAAAAGATGATATAGTTGTCAGATTTTGGTTTGTTCTGGCACAAAAATTGCCTCCCTACCA
>JAOZRC010000741.1 GCA_029940345.1 Desulfobacterales bacterium | reverse complement strand
GCCGTGTACCAATAGTCATTATACACCCAATCACCATTGATTTTTGACCACAAACGCACATAAACGGTTTCGCCTTTGTAGGGTAGGCCGGAAACCCAAGTGGAAAGATTGATGCCTTGATCAGCCGAATAAATGTTATTATTCCCGAGAGACGTTCCGATCTCCAGCCAATATTGATCCGCGCCGGAATCCCATTCGAATTTTACTGTGGTTGCCGCAAGTTGGCTGTAAGGCGGCGGTTGGCGCAGGTTGCCAGGTTCAGATGTGAAGCCGCCAATACCAAGTATTTGGGCCAGTTTGTTGGGCCTGAGATTCGCCTCCGGGCATTCCACAAAAAAGACATACTCATTTTCGTAGTTCGGTTTACTACAATCAAAAAAAGTAGGGTTGGGATCGGAAGCAACGATAGAGTAGATGCCGCTGGCGAATTGATGATTAATTTCATCGTTTACAGGTGCTACAACAATATTTCCATCCGAATCTTGGACCGAACTATTAAAATGTTGTTGACCACCACCATTGAAACCCCGGATGCGCGTGGAGCCGTCCAGGATAACCTTATGGGGGTCCACATCACTCCAGGCATTAAAAGATCCTGCCGCAGGGAAAAATTCACCCCAATAAACCTTTTCCGAGGTGACAAACACATAAAAAGACCACAATGCTTCTTTTCCCTTGGCTTCCGCAGTTACGGTGATATGGCTCCACCCCGAAGCAACCGTAGGATCAAGGGTTAATATGTTGCCATCAATGGAAGCGGTGACATCCTGTCTTTGGCTGACAACCGACAGATTGATGTCATCCCCGTCTTCATCGAAAACATCAATTAGTATTTTATGTGTGTCTGTAATGGAAAGCGATTCGGTTTTGTTATGGAAAGTGGGTGGCACATCATAATTATCAATTGCGTTTTTTTCTTCACTGGTAGGATCGGTGGTCAAGACAGTTATTAAATATTTATTTTTGTTGTCATAATTATTTACATCGTTATCCCATTCCGCATCCCATGTGTTGCCATAATATCCGTCGAACATGCGTACTTCAATCGTGTACTTGCCTTTGGGCAAATTTAAAACCATATTCTGATTATTAACGCAATCAAATGAAGCTACGAATTCCTGATTATTCTTATATATGCCGATAAAAAAGTATGGCTCAGTCCAACCAATCAGTTGAGCGGTGATGCGTGTCTCGCCTTTCAAATACATTTGATACGCATCAATATCATGATTGTTGACATCATAGCCATTAGGCGGGATGGCAGGATAATCGGGATAATCTTCGATCTCACAATACTCCTTGTTGAATACACCTACAAATGTGTTTCCATTTTGTGTATCTGAGCTTTCCAGTGCAGCTACATCTTCATAACGATTGCCCTGTGCCGAGTCGGCGATACGGGTGTTATAAACAATTCTGTATTCAGGATAATAAAAAGTAAGCTCATCATTTATTATGATATCACCGTTGATAAAGTAAAAATCATCATGTTCTCCTCCCCATCCCATATTAAGATGAATTCTTTCCCCAACTCGATCTATAACATATCCATCGGCATTCGCCGCATGTCCTGATAGAAAAAGAAATAGTAGAGGATTCTCGCTGTCAATTTCACGAATAATAATTTCAAGAAACTTCTCTTGAGCTTTAACTTGAGCTTCAACTAGATCATGGTATTGCTCAAAGTATTTCTTAATCAAATCTTCTAAGCTCATATACTTGATTGGTACGGCAAAGCTAAAATTTTTCATCAATACCATAGTATTCATCAAGGATGAAGATTCATTCGCGCCAAGCATCGTATCATTGGGAATAACGATATCTCTGATAAAAGCGGCAACTTCATCCTGTTGATACTCGGGGGTTACAATGTCACTTATATCGTCGCCCACTATGTTTTGAGCATATACTTTTTTTGTATTAGGAATATTGAGCCAGTTGATATTCCTACTTCCGGCAGTCAATGTCGCGTTATTGTATGTAAGTTTAGATGTGACTTTTGTTTTACTTACATTGATTCCTTGTTTCAGATATCTGTATGCAATATCTTGCGATTCAGCCCCATTATTAAGACACCCTGTTAGGGTAAATGCGTTATCGGTGTCGGCCGAAAGTTTAGGGTCTGAAGTACCAGAATCAGAATTCAGACTAAATGCATCCGCCGTCTGTTTAAGAGAGTCATTTGCCACCCTTGGGAGCTTTTTATTATAAGGATAACTCTGCCCCCACTGTGTTTTAATTAGCCAATCCCCGGGTGTATAGCGTTTGACAGGTTTTTGCGTGTAGTTGCCCAAAAAATCCCATCGGGCGGTATTGGCATTTTTTGATTTGGTTATTTTTTCTGGAGTTAATGAACTAAGCGCAATCAGGTTATCCGTCAAAAATTCGATATACCATGGAGGAAGGCGCTCAAAATCCCGTTTAAATGAATAGGCTTTGATGGGAGGCAGGTTTATATTATTCGTGACAACAACATAACCGCCTCCTTCCAGTGACATGACATATCCGGCGACCGTATTTTCGTTGTTTATCACTTTTACGGATACGATCTTTTGGGCGCTGTTTTGAAAATTGATATAATTTTCAGCGATTGTGATACATTCCGACTCACTTTTAAGGTCTTGGGCCCATCCTGATGTTGAAAAGAGAAGCCCTGCCACTAGCATACAAACTAATAATTTTTTCATTTTTGCCTCTTTTTTTGTTTTTTATTAAAGTCAGGCTCAGAGTGTGGGCATTTAGGCGTGCCCTTGAACGATACGCCCGATTTAAGCGCAACGGCATTTTTGTTTCTGAGCGCCGGTTGCCAGGTAACGCCGCAATTCGTTAAAGAGTTCGTGTAAGTACTTGACCAAATATTTTCCTGTGCCTAATCCTGATTTATCAAAAGACAATCCTGTGCCTAATCCTGATTTATCAAAAGACAATAGCGAAAAAATACCGGAAAATTTTGGCATCCTTCATTTTACTCCAAAAGTAGTTTACACTTTTTGTCGGCAGTCAATTTGGCGGTTTGGGTCATGTCGCTCCAT
>JAOZRC010000108.1 GCA_029940345.1 Desulfobacterales bacterium | reverse complement strand
CTAATTCAGAAGGTGATTGATATACCGTTTCTTACGTCAATATAATTTTGTCATCGGTCCTATGTCATCATCAGGGCGAGTATATTATTTTCCGGGAAATCCCTAAAGCGGAAAGCGGCTCCGCTTTTTCAATCTCCCATTCACCTAATAATAATCAACTATCCGAAATATGGCAAAAAAAAATATAAAAACTGTCTTTAGCTGTCAATCGTGCGGCTACCAAACCCCCAAATGGCTGGGCAAGTGTCCTGACTGCGGGCAATGGCACTCTTTTACAGAGGAAACTGTCACCCCCCGTGCGACCAAGCGGGCGGAAGAAAACACTTTGTCCGGTACAGGAACGCCGGTTCCGGTTCCGATTGACGCGATTACGATTGAAAATGAACAGCGTCTGTCCACCGGCATCGGTGAGTTTGACCGTGTTCTGGGAGGTGGTGTGGTGCCCGGCACGCTGGTGTTGATTGGCGGAGACCCCGGAATCGGCAAATCCACGCTCATGCTGCAGGCGCTTTACGGACTGGCCCAAATCGGCTATAAAGTCCAAGCTTGATTAGTGGTGGGTTTCGCTACGCTACACCCACCCTACAACAAAAAATCACGTTCGTTTGATTGTTTACCACCTGCATTGTTTTGTAAGAAATACCGAAAATCGCTTTTGAACCGGATTTGACATTAATTTTAGTATAGGAGAATCAATATGCTTAAAACATTATTATTGGTAGCAGCGATACTCGTCTTATCGAGCTTTATCGCTGAAATCGAAACATCTGCTTACGATACCAAAGATTTGCAAAAATTAGATCATTTTAAAAGACATTGCCGTAACTGTGATTTGAGCGGCGCCAACCTAAAAGGGATGAGCCTACGGTCAGCTAACCTGGCAAATGCAAATTTGGAGGGTGCCGATCTTCGCGGAGCCGACCTTGAATCAGCCAATCTTACCAAAGCCAATCTCAAAGGTGCCAATCTTGAAGAAGCGAAAATGCGTAACGCTATTTTACAGGAAGCGAATCTGCAAAATGCTTACCTGCGTTCAGCCAAGCTTATCAGGGTGTATGCGATGGGTGCCAATTTCCAGGGCGCGGATCTTTTTAATGCAACGCTGCGTGGCGCTGTTTTAAAAAATGCTAACTTACAAGGCGCCAACCTTGAGAAAGCCTATTTGATGAGTGTCCAACTGGGTTTTGCACAACTTCAAAATGCGCGTTTACATCGCGCCAATCTGTATCGGGCGGATTTACAAGGCGCGAATCTTATGGGCGCTGATTTTTCCGAAGCCAGCTTGATGGATGCTGATTTTGGCGGCGCGAATTTACAAAATGCCGATTTTTACAACGCCGTTTTGGAAGAAGCCTATCTGCAACATGGCCGCTCCCCCGATTCTTTTCATAATGAAAATTACATGCGCCGAACCTATTTCAACCATTACTCGATAATTGTCTATTTTTATGGCGCTAATCTTGAAGGCGCCACCTGGGTGGATGGCAGCAGATGTAAACCGGGTTCCATCGGAAAATGTATTCGTAAATGACGGCTTGGGGGATTAACCTGGAAAAATTTATCAGGCATCCTTCATTTTCCGCCAAAAAATAAGAACGGGTCAATTCGAAGTTAAGTGAATTTCCGCATCTGATGGGCGTAAATAATAGGGTAGGAAACGATCCCTGTCACTTCCAGGATCATAATTGGCCAGACGCTCACGAGCCAGGTGCGCGACGGTCGAAGCCCGTATCGTATTTTGGAAACAAGTTGCGAAAATCGCCAGACGCCCCAGGCGTTGCCGAATAAAATCATCATATAGAGACGCGCCGCTGCCGATAAAACAGCATGGCGTTTCAATATCCCGGATCGCCACTTCGAGAGGCCCCACTGTTTCCGGCGTTACTTCTTTTAATTGCCCATTTTCAAAACGGTAATGTGCAAAATAAACTTCATTGCGGCGGGCGTCGATTAACGGGCAAATCAACAGTGACGGGTCAGCTTGCCATGCCAAGGCCGCGAGACTGGAAACACCGGCGACAGGTTTATCTCCTGCGTCAGCCAATCCTTTGACCGTACTCATGCCAATGCGCAGTCCGGTAAACGTTCCGGGACCATGCGTAGCGGCAAAACCGTCCACTTCACTGACAGTTACGCCGCTCATGTCCAAAACCTGCTGAATTAAAACCATCACATGCCTGGAATGGGTCAGATCATTTACAAGCGTGTTTTCACCCAACAACAGATCGTCATTCACAAGCGCGACGCTGCAACTGGGTGTGGCCGTGTCGATGGCAAGAATTTTCATTTTTGTTGACTATCAACCATAGCCGTTTGCAAAACAACGTCCATATTTTGAACGCTTACAAATTTAAGTTTACGCTTAATATTTCCCGGAATCTCAGACAAATCACGTTTGTTTTTTTCAGGAATAATAATTGTTTTGATACCGGCGCGTAAGGCTCCCATCGCTTTTTCTTTAAGACCGCCAATGGGAAGCACCCGTCCCCGCAACGTTATTTCACCGGTCATGGCCACATCTTTATTTACCGGCGTATTCGTTAAAGCCGAAATAAGGGCCGTACCCATGGCAATTCCGGCGGAAGGCCCATCTTTGGGGATAGCCCCGGCGGGAACGTGAATATGAATATCCCGCCGCTCAAACATATTTCCTTTAATACCTAAAATTTTTAAATTGGCTTTAGCATAACTCATGGCAGCACGCGCCGATTCCTGCATGACATCACCGATCTGCCCGGTGAGGATAAGCTCGCCTTTGCCTCGAATCAAACTCACTTCGACGTACAAAACCTCACCTCCAGCATTAGTGCAGGCCAAACCGGTAACCAAACCGACCTGGCTTTCCTCCTGATCCAACTCAGGATAATATTTGGGTATGCCCAGGTATTCTGCTAGATTATTCTTGGTAACAGTAAATGGTCCTTTTTCACCTTCGGCAAGCTTACGCGCATTTTTACGGCATAAAGCGGCCAGCTCCCGCTCAAGATTTCGCAGCCCGGCTTCACTGGTGTACTCCGTAATTATCTTGGTAAGCGCTGAGGTGCTTAAACTCATGGTTTTGGCCTTTAACCCGTTTTCTTTAATCTGACGCGGCAACAGGTGTTTTTTAGCGATGATCCTTTTTTCTTCCTCGGTATAGCCCGAAAGTGCAATCAGCTCCATGCGATCTAACAGGGCGGATGGAATCGTATCTGTAATATTGGCGGTCAAAATAAACATCACTTTGGATAGATCAAACGGCAGATTCAGATAGTGATCGCTAAATGCAAAGTTTTGTTCCGGGTCCAGCGCTTCCAAAAGAGCGGACGAAGGGTCGCCTCTGAAGTCATGGCCTAGCTTATCGATTTCATCCATCATAAACACCGGATTATTGGTTCCGCATTGCTTCAGACCTTGTAAAATTCGGCCCGGCAACGCGCCAATATAGGTGCGGCGGTGCCCCCTGATTTCAGCTTCGTCACGAATCCCGCCTAAAGAAATACGAACGAATTTACGCCGCATGGCCTTGGCAATCGCCTGTCCCAAGGATGTTTTACCAACACCGGGAGGCCCGACAAAACAGAGAATCTGACCCTTAATTTTAGGATTCAGCTTGCGCACGCTCAGATATTCCAATATGCGGTCTTTCACTTTTTTGAGACCGTAGTGGTCTCGATTTAATACGAATTGAGCTTTTTTAATGCCAATATGGTCCGGTGATGATTTACTCCACGGCATTTCCACCAGCCAGTCGAGGTAGGTTCGCACAATCCCTGATTCGGCCGAATCGGAATGCATCTGCTCCATGCGCTTTAACTGCTTCAGAGCTTCTTTTTTGGCCTCTTTGGGCATTTTGGCCTTTTTAATTTTTTTGCGATATTGATCAATCTCCTGAGCCTTATCCTCTTCTTCCCCCAGTTCTTTGTTAATAGCGCGTTTCTGCTCTCTTAAAAAATAGTCACGCTGATGTTTTGAAATTTCAAATTTAACGTTAGATTGAATTTTAGCCTGCATTGAAGTCAGTTCAAATTCGCGTGAAAATATTTCATTCACCTTGAGAAGACGCTCCACGGGATCAACAATTTCCAGCAAATTCTGAGACTCTTCAATCTTTAACCTGAGATTGGAAGCGACCAGGTCGGCTAATTTACCCGGGTCCGTAATACTTTCCAAAATAGTACCCACTTCCCGGGTTAATTCACCGCGAAATGACAGGATTTTTTCGGAAAGTTCACGCACATTACGCATCAGGGCCTCTACTTCAATACTGATAACATCCACCGGACGTTCTTCAAGCACCTCAACTTTAACACGAAACGATGTATTTTTACGCGTATACCTGATAATCCGTCCTTTGGCGACACCTTGAACCAGTGTTTTAACACGCCCATCCGGTAGCTTGATCATTCGCAACACGCGGCTGACGGTACCGACTTTGAACATCTGATCGTCACCGGGGTCTTCCACGCTAGGATCTTTTTGAGTGACCAGGAAGAGAAAGCCATCTTTCGCTACAGCCTCTTCCACCGCATTTACTGATTTTTCGCGTCCCACAAAAAGCGGAAAAAGGGTATCGGAAAAGATGACAACGTCCCGCACCGGCATTAACGGCAGGATTTCGGGAATTGCATCAATGCCGTTTCCTTCTTCTAGGATACTGATAATATCATCTTTATCCGTAACAGCCATATTCACTCCTGTTAGTTTGCTAATTTTATTAGTTTATTTTATACACATTATAAAAACGTATAATAATACTTTTTTTTTCATTGACAACTCGCCAATTACAAGTTTTAAGTTTTAAGTTTCAACAGGCTGATCGCCAAGGCCGTAACACCTTGTCAAAATCTGATATGGCATTAAAACTGACAAAATCAATTTCACATTTACAGTGTTAATTATTTCAATAGCTTATATCATCTTAAGACTGGCGAATAACCTGTATCTTTAAAATGAAAGGATTTTATGTATAGTTATCAAATATATTTAGCGATTTTCATTTTCGGGTTATGCATTGGCAGTTTTCTGAATGTATGTATTTACCGGATTCCAGATGAATCTAAATCAGTTAACCAGCCCTCGCGTTCGATCTGTTTAAACTGCGGTTATACACTTAAATTTTATGATAATATTCCTATTTTAAGCTATATTTGGCTTAAAGGCCGCTGCCGTCAGTGTCAAGCCCCTATCTCCTGGCGTTATCCGCTGGTTGAACTGCTCACCGGACTGGGTGCCATAAGTATCTTTATAAAATCCGGCCTGGCACCAGAAACACTGATATACTTTATTTTTATCGCCTGTTTGCTGGTTATCACCTTTATTGATCTGGATCATCGCATTATACCGGATGTGATTACGCTGCCGGGAATCCCTGTTTTTTTTGTTATGGCAATGGCTGTTCCTGATGTAACGCTTAAAGATTCTTTGATCGGTTTACTGATCGGGGGTGGTTCTCTCTGGGCCGTGGCTCTTATTTACAAATTTTTCACAGGCAAAGATGGCATGGGAGGAGGAGATATAAAGTTATTGGCAATGATGGGTGTTCTGATCGGGTGGCAAGGTGTCTTATTTACAATTTTTGTTTCATCTGCAATCGGATCTGTCACAGGTCTTTCAATAATGCTTGTTCAAAAAGGCAATCTGAAATTGGCCGTTCCATTCGGACCGTTTCTGGCAATCGGAGCCATCTCTTTTATCTTTTTCGGTCAGGAAATAATTTATTGGTATTTTAATTTGCTTAAATGACATACTTAATTTTTTAGTGACTGTAGAAAGGAGTGTAAGCTTCAGCATCAGCCCGGATTTTCCTACGGGTGGCAAGGCAGACCGGCGGACTGATTGAGATCAAAAGCTTCACCAGCGCATTGCAATTGAAAGAAGCACGCAAACAGGCGGCGGATTACTTCCGTAAGTGCGGGCTTGAGTATGTATCTGTAGCGCTGTTTGCACCGCTTACTGATTATCACAATTTAATGTATAAATTTATAATAAAAGTTGGTTAATAATTATCAGTTTATGAACATATTTATTTTATGTGTTCATAAATTCAAAGTTATGAACCTATTATAAAAAAGATATAAAAAATAAAAACAATAATAAAACCATATAAAATTAGAAAGTTATATGTTTATTCATATAATTGACACGCTATTATAGTTTTTATAAGTATATATAAATAAAAAAATAAATACATAATAATTGATTTGATAAGTATCATTGCAAATGAAATGATCTTGAAAAAAAACAAATATATCTTGTAAATTATACAAAAAACAAATATAAAATAAGGTTATGTTAAATGTGACTGTTTTTGAAAAAATGCAAGCCCTTTAAAGTCACAATCATATCAAAAAACTGAATGTATAAAAAATTCTACGTTAAGGGTGGAACGTAAACAATAAAAAATATATTTATAAAAAAAATTGAAAATGAATGATCAAACATTATGAGTATGCTATCATCAACAGTATCTGTCACACGTTACCTGGTAGAAGATAAAATTAAGGGCCCTTTGATCGAAACGATAACGCAAGGTCTAAAAAAAAATACGATTACCGATATTGATAACGAAGATATGGAAAAAAGTGTCGGCTGGACATCTTTTAATGAACCTTTCAAACCTGATTTTGAAGGGTCATCTTTTATTATTGATAATTTTTTTGTCTTTTCGTTGCGTATTGACCGCAAAAAGGTGCCATCTAAAATTATTC
This sequence comes from Desulfobacterales bacterium, assembly GCA_029940345.1. Classification (GTDB taxonomy): domain Bacteria; phylum Desulfobacterota; class Desulfobacteria; order Desulfobacterales; family JAUCGF01; genus JAUCGF01. The sequence continues at coordinate 4,777 of JAOZRC010000108.1, read as the reverse complement.
AAAAACATTATCTTCAGGCGATATCCAAAAGGCTTTCATCCACAGGCAAGCAGTATCTTTCCCGAAATGAGAAAGCTGAGATTAAAGAAGATGTGATTCAGCGTCTAACTAAGACAATTCCCGCTACACCGAATGTTTATGACCTGCTATGGAATTATGAAGCTTCCTCCCTGACTTTTTTTTCAAATCAAAAAGCGGCTAATGAAGAGTTGGAAACCCTGTTTGGTAAATCGTTTGAACTATCTTTAATCAGGCTTTTCCCTTATACTACGGCTGAATTCGCAGCCGGTTTGACGGATGATCAGCGTGACGTGCTTGGAAAGCTTTCACCATTTTCTTTTATGGAGTGATTTATGATTGATGTTTCTGTTGCGTATAACAGATATAAATTTTTAGGGTATGAATTTTTAACATGGCTTTGGTATACGATCGAAAATGATTTTGATCTGCTGCAAAAGTCAGACGATAAAATTGTCACATTTGAAATCGGCAATCGTATTGTTCTTGAAAATCGACGTAATGATGCGGTGGAAACGATTACAATCAAAGGAGATGACGCCGGGCTGGAAGAAGGGTTGTTGGCTTTGAAAAAAGGTGCGGTGGTCACCGAAATTAATCTTGCCTATAAATCCGGAGAACTGGAGTGGTTTTTCACCCTTAAAGGCGAAAGCTTAAATTTATCCAATCTAAAACTTCCCGCCACAGGACCTGTGGAAACCAAAGACGATATCGAAGGTGCGCTGATCGAAAAGGCGTCCCTTTACGATATGCTTTTTGATTTTATAGATCGTTTATTTACTGAATTTATTACCATAAGAGTTTCAGATGATTGGAAAAAAGGCGTTGGCATACAGATTAAAAGTTGGATTCTCAGATAGGCTTAATGTGATGCGGAAAGCGGTTTCGCGGTGCTATCGATCCATTTTCCGCTATTCAGTAGATTTTAACATTCTGATCAAAAATAATTAGGACAGGCAAAATGAAATTTACGATTTTAAAAAATGATGTCATTAATGTATTTTCAAACATCCAGGGGATAACAGGCCGAAAAACCAATCTGGCAATCACAACGACCGTGCTAATCAAAACGGTCGATTCCGGTATAAATATTGTTGCCACTGACTTGGAAACGGGTTTTGACGGTGTTTATCCTGCAAAAGTGGATTCAGATGGCGTTATTGCGGTCAATGCGAAGAAAATCTATGAGATTATTCGTGATTTTCCGAGTGAGGAAATTCTTTTTCACGAAGTCGAAAATAACTGGATTAAAATAGGCAATGATAAAATCGAATACCATATAATGGGGATGAGTCCGGATGATTTCCCGGATAGTCCGCAAATCGAAGATATCGAATTGTTCGAAATCGATTCAGTATTATTTAAAAAAATGATCGACCGTACGGTTTTGATTTCCGGATCCGGTGATGATAAACGCGCTCATATTATTGGCGTTTATTTTGAAAGATTTAACGAGGAAGAAAAAAAATTCTTACGTATGGTTTCAACAGATGGCAACCGCCTTTCAGCCGTTATTTATAATTATGATAAGGAATTTAATCTCCCGTTAGGTGACTCCGTACTGATTCCCAAAAAAGGGTTGGCTGATGTCGGAAAGTTCTTAAATGCGGAAAGCGTTGTTCAAATAGGCTTTAAAGATAATCATTTTATTGTCAAAAAAGAGTCGGAAACAATTATTATCCGGTTGTTAGAAGGCGATTTTCCTGATTATAAAGATATTATCATTCCCAATGAGAAAGCCTATCAGATTGATACGGATCGACGGGATTTTATGATGGTTCTTAAACGAATGTCAATTATTGCATCTGAGACATATAAAGGTGTTATCTACCGTTTTGAAAAAGATAAGTTGGCAGTGTCTTCAACCAATCCCGATTTAGGCGACTCCAAAGAGGATATGAACATTAACTACAATGGTGAATCAAAGGAAGCCGCTTTTAATCCCCGTTTTTTTATTGAAACGCTTAACGCTATTGATGATGATAATGTGATTTTGTATTTTGCAGATGGTGATAAACCCTGTCTTGTTCAAGGTGAAACGGATAAAACGTATATAACGGCGCTTATGCCGATGCGAATTTGATACTGGGAATGAACAATTCCTTTGATATCGTGTTTAAAAGCCTGTTTGATTTGTTTCAATCACACTTAACAAACAGGCTTTAATAATTGGCGGTTCAGAGTTTTTATATGAAAATTGAAAAATTAATTGAAGATGACGTTTATAGTGAAGATAGTATAAAAATACTTGAAGGTCTTGAAGCGGTGCGTAAAAGACCATCAATGTATATTGGCAACGTGGGAACCGAAGGGCTTCATCATCTGGTCTACGAAGTTGTGGATAACAGTATTGATGAGGCCATGGCTGGTTTTTGTGATGAAATTCGTGTCAGAATTCATCCGGATAACAGCGTCAGCGTCCAAGACAATGGCCGCGGAATTCCCGTGGGAATGCATAAAACCGAAAATATTCCCGCCGTGGAAGTGGTGATGACCAAGCTGCATGCCGGTGGCAAATTTGACAACGATTCATATAAGGTGTCGGGCGGGTTGCACGGGGTCGGCGTTTCGGTGGTGAATGCCCTTTCTATACGGCTTGACCTGGAAATTTATGCAGATGGTAAAATATACAGCCAAACATATTCACGGGGAATAAAAGTAAGCGAATTAAAAATTATCGGTGAAACCGCTAAACGGGGAACGAAAGTTCATTTTAAGCCGGATACGGATATTTTAACAGAAGATACGTTTGTTTATAAAATACTGGTGCGGCGTTTGCGTGAACTGGCTTTTTTAAATAAAGGCGTGCGTATCACCATTGTCGATGAACGTTCTGAAGATAGAGATGAGTTTTATTATGAGGGCGGTTTAGCGGCTTTTGTCACATGGCTGAATGAACTTCATACGCCGGTGCATGAACCGGTCTGTTTCGGAGGTATGAAAAATGACGTGGGCATCGAAGTTGCCATTCAATACAATGACACCTTCAAAGAGACGCTGTTTTCTTATGCCAATAATATCAATACGGCTGAGGGCGGCTTTCACCTGATCGGTTTTAAAGCCGCTCTGACACGCACCTTGAACCGTTATGTGGAAAACGGTAATCTGTCAAAAAATCTTAAGGTAAAGATTAGCGGCGATGATGTTCGTGAAGGGTTGACAGCGATTATCAGCATCCGTATTAAGTCCCCCCAGTTTGAAGGCCAAACCAAAACCAAACTGGGCAATAGTGAAGTAAAGGGCTTGGTGGAATCGCTGGTAAATGAGAAACTAAGCATCTTTTTAGAAGAAAATCCGGCTGTTGCCCGAAAAATTATTGAAAAAGCTGTGGATGCCGCCAGAGCACGCGATGCCGCCAAAAGGGCGCGTGATATGGCTCGTAAACAAGGTGCTTTTACAGATGGCGCTTTACCCGGTAAATTGGCCGAATGCCAGGAGAATGATCCCGCTGTAAGAGAAATTTTTATTGTCGAGGGTGATTCCGCCGGCGGCAGTGCTAAACAAGGTCGTGATCGTAAATTCCAGGCGATTTTACCTTTAAAGGGTAAAATTTTAAATGTTGAAAAAGCGCGTTTTGATAAGATTTTACGTAGTGAAGAGATAAAAAATATTATAACAGCTCTTGGAACCGGCGTTGGTCAAGAAGAATACGATATAGATAAAATAAGATACCATAAAACGATTATTATGACAGATGCCGATGTTGACGGTTCTCATATCAGAACCCTGCTCCTGACATTTTTTTACAGACAGATGCCAGAAATTGTGGATAAAGGGTATCTCTATATTGCCCAACCGCCATTGTTTCGCGTTGGCAAAGGCAAAAATGCGATTTATCTCAAAGATGAAGCCGGTTTTAGCGATTATATTTTGAAAAGGGTCTGCCAAAATAAAAAAGTGAAAACCGACCATGCGGAAGAAGCGTTGAGTGCAGATGAACTTTATACGTTTATAAACAGTTTAAATAGCTATTCCTCTCAACTGGGCAATTTTAAATATCGTAATATAGAAAGTGATCTTATTGAACTGCTCATAAAGACGGGTGTGGAAGACAATCGTTGGCTTCAGGACGCCTCTGAAATGGCCCGGCTGAAAGAAATTCTCGAAGCGCATAAATACGATGTCAGTGAAATCATAAGGAATCCGGAAAATGGTGACTATGAAATGGAAGCGTCCCCTTCGGAAAATGAAAACGCCGATGATTTACTTAAGCAAATTAAAGAAGATAGGCCTGAACCGCTTAGAATAGGAGCCGCTTTAATCTATTCTAAAAATTATAAAAAGAGCGTGGCTTTATTTAAACGTTTAGTTTTATACGATAAACCACCTTTTAAAGTTTTTTCACCGGAAAAAGAGAGTGATGCTGTACCCATTGATGATAAGATGAAATTACTGAACTATATGATGAATGAAGGCAAAAAAGGATTGGGAATTCAACGCTATAAAGGTTTGGGCGAGATGAATCCGGATCAGTTATGGGAAACGACGATGAATCCGGAAAAACGCACGCTTTTACAAGTCAAAGTGGAAGACGCCTTGGATAGTGACGCGATATTTACAATTTTAATGGGGGAGGAAGTAGAGCCTCGCCGGGCGTTTATCCATAAAAATGCGCTTGAAGTCAGTACGTTGGATATTTAAAATCGTTGTACAGGAACTGCTTTCAGTAAATTTTCAAGTCCACAGCAAGTAAATTATAATTACATTTTTTCTGATTATAACGGATTTGGGGGGGAGGTTATGCCGCAGAGCGGCAAAG
>JAOZRC010000740.1 GCA_029940345.1 Desulfobacterales bacterium | reverse complement strand
AAATGTTCTATAATATAGTCACGTATGATTTTAATATTCGCAGGATTGCTTTCTCTGACCCACGCTACCAGCTTGGCAATTTGCGCGTATGTCAGATATGTCTCTTTCGGTGTATAATTAAAGTGATTTAAGCTGGCAATACCTTTAAGGAGGTACATTTTGAACCATCTGATAATTGTTGCGATGCTACATCCCAAAAGAGATGCCACTTTAGGCAACGGATTGCCATCAGCTAACATTAATAAAGCGATAAACCGAACTTTCAGGCGACCGTTATGCTGTTTATCACGGTATTTCCTTAACTTTTCGAGTTCATCGACGGAAAAGTTATATTTTTCAACATTAATTTTTTTTGTTACATCACGCATATTCTTTGCATCCGAAAGTTTCGGCATGTATTTATTTTTCAGATGGAAAGGATTTGTAAAGTTCATTTGGGCTGTAGTGATATCTGTCCTGATTAAAAAAATTGCAGGGATAAAAACCGCCTTTTTGTATTTAGCCATAATCGCCTCCGTTTTAATAATTTCATTGTTAGAGGCTAATTATGATAGTTTTACGTCTTATGTCAAGTTTTTTCCCAATATGCAATAATTGTGCCAGAATAAACCTAAATCCGATGACTATATCAATGATTTTTTTAAAATCGGATATACCGTAAGGGAATTTCATCATGGCCTCTATCGGGCATCCTTCATTCGCCATTTTACACTTTTATTGGCTAATACAAAGATGCAGGGTGCGCAAAATTTTTTGACCTGTGCAATAGCTAAAATATAGGGTGGCAAGGGTTTGATATTTATCCTGTTTATAAATGATGATCATGCCTGGCAACTTATTTCGTTAAAAGAAACGGCCTTTGCCCACCGGTTGTTATTATAGTGCCAGTCAAATGATTTGATACTTTTGGAAATTGAGAATGACTAAGATACAGGCACTTATAAGTACTTTATATTGCAAAAATAATAATCAAGTCATTTGACTTGAACTATAAATGGTGGGCAAAAGGCTTGTTCCTTTAACGAAGTCCATGGCCTTGCCTAATCATCATCTATAAACCAGGTGGGTGCGAAAACATTTGCCCACCCTACAAAAAAAGTGCAATTGCACAGGTCGAAATTTTTCGACATGTGCAGTTGAAATAAAATATTCATTAAAAGCTCCGTGAGAGCGGCATATTTGTAGTACAATCATGCTCTGATTCGGACAGAGTCCCATCGGGACGGCATATTTGTAATGTGATTGCGCATATTCTGTTATGCTGTGACTGATATGCCGTCCCGATGGGACTCTGACGAGATATTAGCCCGTTGATTCTACAAATATGTCGTCCTGACGGGACTTTGGCGGAATAGTATCTGACCTGGCTGACAAACCGTAATTCCTAATTCTCCGATTTACCAATTCAAATCTCCGCCTGAACCAACCTGTCAAATCCCACCGCAACCACGCTGTAACAACGCAGCCGTAATTTATCATCGTAAGCGGATTCCAATGTGTGGCGATAGCCTTTGAGTTTGGCTTCCGCTTCTTCGAGTTTCAGTTTGACCGGTGCAAGGGTTTTCAGCTCGGTATCAGTCATCGCCTTGACTTTGGTGCCGCTTAAATTGTTGTCCTTCAAGCTGACGTATTTAAATTCAAACAGAAAATCAAGCAATTGAAATTGGCGCTTGTCGGGCCGCACGATCAGGGTCATATCGGCATAATCGCGTTCAAGTGCGGTTTCCGAGTCTGTGATGTAGAGTGTGTCATTGAATAACAGCGACAGGAAAGCAGTTTTGACAGTCAGTTCATTGGCCCAGCGGTAATCGCGATTGTCAAAGGCTTTGAAACAATTTTGTTCGATGAAATCACATACCACCTGCAAAGCACCTGTATTGTAAAATGTTTCAGCGACCTGTACCATATCATTGCGCTCTGTATCGGGAAGCAGCATTTTCCGAAGCCGCTCCAGGAAAAGACCGCGCACGGCCAGATTGGGAACCTGCAAAATATGTGTCCCTATGATTGTAACTCCTCCGAATGTCAGAATGCCTAAGAAATAAAGCAACGATGCCATGAAAACGTTGTCCTTGTCGGCATACAACATATCTTCCACGCCGAACCGGCGGGCCAAAACCGATACCGTTAACGGTTTTTCTGCGTCCACTGCCTTCTGAATGACCTTTCCGCCACCCGGTAAACCGGCAATGTAGGCTAGCTTGCCCCGGTCCATCGCCATATTGTCGTCCAGCATCTCCTTGGGGTATTCACCTGTTTCCTGCAAATATTTCATAAAATAGAGCGCCATGGTCGGATTGTAAATGTAATCAGCATTACCATAGGTGAAGCGGTATCCGTTGTAATAGCGTTTCATCATTTCAAGCGCTTTGGCGGCCTCATCATCCGGAAACCCGCAATTCCTGATGATCTGCTTCAACGCTGCGGCGATTTCCGTTTCGGCAAAGCCGCACAGATCATTAAATTTCGGATGCAGATCAATGCTCTCGGCAATATTGTGACCGCTGGTAATGTCGCTCATCACGACAGGCGAAACACCTGTGATAAAGGCTCTGTCCAACCCATATCCTTTGGTAGCGAATTTGACTGCCTTAAACAGCATCTTGAGACAGCCTTCGCCATACACCAACGCTTTGTAACGCTCTTTGCTCACATCACGACTCATCATCAGTTCATTGGCGAAATTATCATATTCGTCAATCAATAAATACAGCTTATGCGGTGTCTGGCTGACGGAGGTTAATAGGGATTGGAAAGACGCCAGAGCGTTTTCAGGGTAAATTTTAATCTCAATGGGCAATATTTTTTTGTAATAAATTGCAAATTTTTCAATGGTGCCGTTAACATAGAGATGCAACGCAGAACGGATAGCGTGCGCCTCGCCGGCCGGTTCGACCATTGAAAAATCCCATTCCATAACGAAATACTGATTGTGCCGCTCAGTCGGATTGCCACCGATGGCGAGCTTGCTGAATAATTGTTCAAATTCGTCTGTTTTGGCAATGTCATAATAATATTTAAGCATGGAAAGCAGCAGGCTTTTGCCAAAA
>JAOZRC010000739.1 GCA_029940345.1 Desulfobacterales bacterium | reverse complement strand
TCAGGTTTCGTTCCTCAATCCAACCTACGTCTGTCCCGCCTTATGTGGGTAGCCCGGTCAGGCTACCCACATAAGGAAGGCGGGACACTTATGTAGCGCGGGAAGCTGTCCCGTGTTGTTAATAGCACACCACGATTTCTGAAAATGGGGAAGTTATTTCGTCTCTATTCCTAACGGGTTAAAGTGTAAACTGATCAATAAACTACCCCGCCGCAAGCGGACGGGGTATTCTGAAAAGCATTGAACGCCCCAAGGGGCGGGGTATTAAACCCGATGCTTCGCAATAAAGGTTGCCTATAATTCGTAAATATTATTTTTTTGTGGCAAATTTTATTCAATTGGTGTAGGAGTTGCAATTGAATTAAAATCCAGAACAGAGGCAAAGCCTTCAAATCGCTGTTGCTTTTGAGCTCAAGGCATCATTTAAATTTTTTCAAGCTGTGCAATTGGAATTAAAGCTTTTAAGGAATATTTTATTTCAATTGAACAGGAAATTTTTCAGGGTTATAGACACTCAGATAAGAAAGAAAATGAGGAACAATAATGATCACACTATTTGAAAAAGATAAACATAAAAACATTATGTTTAACGACCTGAGTACCGGAAAAATGATACAAGCCAACCAACACTTTATTATCAATGAAAATGAGGGTATGGTGCTTGATCCGGGAGGACATAAGGTACACACGCAATTGTTCGCCGAAATGACTTCAATCCTTCCAATCAGCCAATTGAAATATATCTTCTTATCCCATCAGGATCCGGATATCATCGCCGCGGTTAACGCATGGATGATGATGACGGATGCCCAGGCGTTTTTGCCTTCGATCTGGATCCGGTTCGCCGCCCATTTCGGTATCGACGAACTTGTCGAAAAACGGATCACTTTGATTGCCGATGAGGGCAGGACGATACAATTGGGAAATGTGACGCTCAAGGCTCTGCCCGCCCATTATCTGCATTCGTCCGGAAATTTACACCTGTATGACCCCGTTTCCAAGATACTATATACTGGCGATCTGGGCGCTTCCCCAGCCGCGCCTTATCCGGTTGTCGAAAATTTTGACGCCCATATCAAATATATGGAGGGTTTTCACATTCGCTATATGCCTACGACCAAAGCGCTGAAAATGTGGTTAAACATGGCGAGGACGTTGGAGATTGATATAATCGCACCTCAGCATGGGGCCATAATCAATAAAGCGCACGTTGTCCAATTTTTAGACTGGCTTGACAGCCTTGAAGTCGGTGTCGACAAATTGGGAGACGCTTATACTGTCCCTGGGTAATTTATTCGTCAGTTACAAGTTTTAAGTTTAAAACTTTACACTTAAAACCAGTCACTGTCGGGAACCTTATATCGTATTGATAATAAAATAAATTGACGGTGCACCAGAAGTCGCTGCACAGATGATAATTTACATTTACTAAGGAGGAATGAATGTCACGCACGGATGAATTAAACAATACGCTGTCCGATCTGCAATCCAGCTCCGCTGATATCGAGGCTTGTGCTGTGGTTTCCGAAGACGGTTTGATTATTGCCAGTTCTTTGCCCCAGGGGTTTGAAGAATCGCGCATCGCCGCAATGAGCGCGGTGATGCTGTCCATGGGCACGCGTACGGCAATGGAATTGCAGCGTGGAGCCTTGCAACAAATTTTTGTCAAAGGAGATAACGGCTATATCATTATTATGAACGCTGATCCTCATTCAGTATTACTGGCCATGACGCGCAAGGAGGCCAAGCTCGGTCTTATCTTTTTGGATCTGTCAAGGGCTGCTGAAAAAGTAAAAGATATTTTGTCCTGATGTTCATGCGGAGTTTCCATGTTTTTCAGACAGGATATCGAAACAGGATATAGACATTCAGATAATCAATGACACTGCGTTATCGGTCGATAGATACGGTGGTGTGTTGTATGTATGATCTTATCTCTTGGCCTCCCCCTGGCCTTGTGGAATTAATTATCTGAAAGTCTATAGATTGGGGGAAATATGAAGGGGTATAAATTATTACTGGTGGATGACGATCCCGATCAGCATGATCTGCTGGATGCTTACCTGGGGCTTACCGGTTTTCAAATACTGCATGCTTTAAACGGCTTCGAGGCGTTGAAGGTACTGGATGCTGAAATGCCGGATATCGTTTTGCTGGATATTCAAATGCCGGAAATGGACGGTTTTAAGACCCTTGAAGAGATACGCAAAAGGCCGGATTTGAAAAATCTCAGTGTGATTTTTTTAACCAGCCTGGATAAACGCTACCTTAAAATAAAAGGTCTTGAAGCCGGCGCGGATGATTACATCACCAAACCGTTTAATAGTGCTGAACTCCTGGCCCGCATCAAAGCGGTGTTGCGGCGTACCGAACGCTATCGCCGCAACGAAGGCATAATGGATGGCAATCTTGCTGATATTGGCCTGGTCGAGCTAATGCAAAGTATGGAAGTGGGTTACAAAACGGCTGTAATCCATGTGGAGCAAATGAAAGGTGCTATTTTCATCGAAAAAGGCCAACTGGTTCATGCGCGTCAGGACACGTTCACCGGCGATCAGGCGCTTTATCGTCTTTTTCTTCTTGAAAAGGGGTCTTACACCATTGATTTTGAAGCAATACCTGCCATTATTCCAAAAACGCCGGATTCCATTATGAACGTCTTAATGCGCGCGCTCGCTTATGTGGATGAAATCAAAGATACGCTTCAACGCATCAAAGGAAAGAATCGTCCGTTACAATTTATTTCTGATTTGACCGAATTTCCTGCAATTGAAAAATTCAGAAAATTACCGGAATTGACTTTTCTTGATTTAATAATTCTGATGGAGGGCGATTTGAAAGACAATATTGATATTCTGATCCAGGCTGCGCAAAAAGGAGTATTAAAAGTATTAAAATAACATAGCCCGACAATGTAAAGTTTTAAGGAACCAAGTCTAAATAGTTTTCCCATTTTTACGAAAGCACGTCCTTTCACATGCCTCCAATGCAATGATACAGTCACCTCGCCGCGGTGGAAGGAGGACGCTTCCGATGTCGAATAAATCTGGCTA
>JAOZRC010000738.1:1909-3060 GCA_029940345.1 Desulfobacterales bacterium | reverse complement strand
AAAAATGAAAAATGCAACACCCATAACAAAGGAAAACGGAAATCTAATCCACATACGCGCAATTTGTGAATCAGGAAAGAACACATCAAGGCCTGCCCATAAAATTAGAGCGAATAGGAAAAAAGTTGTTAATGTGTCGGCCTCGGACTTTGTGTTTTTGACAATGATAATAAAAAAAGGTACCACAAACCAATGGCTATTAGAAACCATTCACACAGTCCTAAAAGAGTTAACAGGTTTATTTCAAGATGAAATTTACCACCAAATAAAGGAGATATAAATCCTCTCATTATCATGCAAATTACAATAATTGGCCAGAGGGATAGAAATCTGCGACGTAAGAAAAACGCATAAGTGTACTGTTTATAGCAAAATGATCGTGTCAGGCCAAACCCGGAAATAAAGAAAAAAAGCGATACACCACAAAAACTCCATCCGGAAAAATAAAAATACCAAAATTCTTTGGCATGATAGATGCCGGAATGGTGGTAAAGGATCAGCAACATTGCGATGCCTTTGAGCGTATTGGAAAATTTTTATTGGGATGCAGCTCTCCGGCAGGCACACGGAATAGAAAATAAATAATGATGAGTGAACCCCAAAAAAGAGATAATGCTATTTTGGCTGACATGACTCAAATAACTGTTTGTTTAAAACAATTTTTTATTGATCTGCATAAACACTTAATCAAGACTCCAATCTAACAAAAGCCTGATCAAGCATGGGTGGTAGTCTGATCGAAATACATTTAAAAGGATGCGTTAAGTTCGTAACCCAACGTTGGTACAGGAATAGATATTCTGTTTATCTTTTTTTCTTTGTCATATTCAAATTGATATACAAACAATTGCGATGCAGGCTTTCTGTAATTTGTGTGAATTGGAAATTTCCTTTGAAGTTTGAATTTAGCTGTATTTTTAACAGTTTGAAGCAATAGCTTATATTCAGGAAAATCGGCTGCTTTTGGCATAGGTTTTTCAACGATCACATAACCGGTCTGATACTTATCTAAAAGTTGTATTATATCTTCGGTAGATTTAACCGTTACACTTTGTTTTGCTTTCCCATAGGTTACTCGCACCGCCAGTTGCCTGTCACCACGTAATACATACAGCCCTCCCGCCGGAATCATTTGTCTGATTCCCAACAAG
>JAOZRC010000738.1:0-1899 GCA_029940345.1 Desulfobacterales bacterium | reverse complement strand
TCCGTCATAATTGCCATAGTATAAAACCGATTTTCCGTTGGGACGCGAAGCAACATATCTTCCGCTATCTTCATATCCTTGCATATAATAAACCGGTGAGGTAAATGCTATATATATGAACCATAACCCAACACCTCCCATAGCGATGTTACTCGTCGCCGTTCTTTTTATCAGCATAAGGGTTTCATTCATTCCTATTGCAAAAGCGATTATGATTGCAGGAAAAAAAGAAAAAAAATACTTCGGTTCTTGATGGTTAAAACGAAAGTTGTAGAAGTAGAAACAAGCAGTTAACCAGATCATTGTCAATAATATCAGACGATTTTTTCTAAAAAGGCCGCTTACTACGCCAAAAACCGCAATAATTGTGGTGACCGGCATATACCTAAATGCCAGCCAAGGATAGTATGAAAACCACTCAATGGAAAATGGCGGATTTTTATTCCCTCCGAGTTCATTTGTAGCGTATTTGAATGCTAAAATAGTGGGTGGCAGTATTAAAACCAGTGTCAATAGAACTGCCGCTATTGTTTCTTTTTTTAAAATCAAACGCCATTCTCGGCGGACAATAATATAAATGATTGCAGCAATGCCCAGAGGAATAATGTAAGGTTTGATCAAATAACCCAAGCTGAATGTCACTGCTGCCAAGATGCCGTAATACTTTTTTTTGTTTTCAACGTAATTTAAAAAAAAATAAATGGTTAAAAATGAATAAAATGTCACAGGCAGTTCGGCAACGATGTCTCGGGCGTATATACCGGTATAATAATTGCAAAGAAAGGCTAAAACCGAAAGAGCGGCGCAACGGTAGCTTTTAGTGAAATATGTGATAAGATAAAAAAAGGTTAACGCCGCCAGCACCAAGTGAAATGCGATCACACACCTGGCGATAAAAAATGAAATACTGAAAAATCCAAAGGCAAGCGCCATAACGATTGCAAAAAAAGGCGGGCCATAAGGCAAGTTGGTTGCGGGATACTTTAAATAGAATTGGGTCGCATATTGAACGGGCGTTAAACAAGCTCTATCCCGAACCATGTCATGCAACAGAATGCCATTAAAGGTGTATCTTTGGCCGTCGGGCCAGACCGGCCCAGAAGTATCACTATAAGGAAGCGATATGATTAAGGCAATAACGGTTATTGCCACAATGATGATCGCATGCAAGATTCTTGATTGTTGCATGATGCTATCAAATTTGTTTATTATTTCTGAAAAAACTCGTTAATAGTGTCTGTTATCTCAATTAGCTCTTGATCTGTTAACTCGTAATAAAACGGCAGTCGCAGCAGTCGTGCGCTCATGGTCTCGCTCACCGGCAACTGTTTGTCGGAGTATCCCATATTTCGACCAACGACCGAAAGATGGAGCGGGAGATAGTGAAACACCGCCAGAATGCCTTTTGATTGTTTTCATCTTCAAGAATGATATAAAACAAATGGCAATTGCTTTCACAACAATTGGGAATATAGGGCAGCCGCAGTTTACCGTCGTTAGCCAAAGGAATTAATGCTTTGTAATAGTGGTTATAGATTTCTCCGCGCCGTTTATTGATTCGATCCATATTTTCCAATTGTGCAAAAAGAAAAGCTGCTAGGATATCAGAAGGAAGATATGAATAACCCACGTCCACCCAAGTGTATTTATCAACTTCTCCTCTGAAAAATTTGCTGCGATTTGTTCCTTTCTCTCTTATGATTTCGGCCCGCTCATTGAATTTCTGATTGTTGAGCACTAATGCTCCGCCCTCTCCGCAAATGAAGTTTTTTGTTTCATGAAAGGAGTAGGTTCCAAGGTCTCCGATAGTTCCAAGATACCGGTTTTTATATTTTGAGTTGACGCCCTGCGCGGCATCTTCAACGACATGAAGACCGTTTTTACGGGCAATTGACATGA
>JAOZRC010000107.1 GCA_029940345.1 Desulfobacterales bacterium | reverse complement strand
TATCAAAGCTCTAAAAGCACTATTTTTTGTTAAAAACAATAGTATTCGATTAGTATCAAATTGTTTTGGAATGTTTTTTCTATAAAGATAAGATACTGATTTTGCAGTTTTAAATTATTTCCCTTTAAATGCAGTTATCCCCACTGGCAAATTATCACCATCTCTCTAAGTGGGGATGAAGTATGCCGATTGTGGGAAATGAACGGAAAAAATTTTGATGTGTATTCGGATATGTATATCAAGATCAAATACGATGCTGTATAGATTTGATTGTCTTAAAATGAATGTGTGGTCTATAATAGAGCACGAGCGCATCACTAACTCGGGGATATCTATTTGTTCAACACAATGTGTCAGATTATCCAATTCAGAATGTCGTAATGATAACCTAAAAATGACCACCCTGAGCTTTAATTAAAAGAATGGTTAAGTTACCACCCCGCCGCTCTCGCTATCATGGAGGGCAGCGGGGCACTGCTGTTGAAATAAGGGATTATGAAGCATATAACTTATTGATATAATGAATACTAAGGAGCTTAATTCAACAGTATTGGGGCAGCGGGGTGGGTCCCCAACTGTGCTATTTGCCTCCCGACGATTCCTGGTTAGGGTATCTTCACTCCTTTACAGGAAATTCGGCATTTCTGCTGAGAGGATGAATGCTGTCAGATCAGACGGTAATAGACTTTCAGATAATTAATGTCACAAGGATAGAGGGAGGAGATAATACACGTTAGTATATCTCCGACCGATAACGCAGTGACATTGATTATCTGAACGTCTATAGATAACTTTTTTCCAAGTCCCGCAGTATATCGAGACCTATCAGACGATTAAAATCCTCAAAAGGAATCATTTTTTGCACAAAATTTTGGGTTGATCCGGTCTCTTTGATCTCCTTCATCAGCTCGCTAATAATTTGAGCGATTGCATAAGTTGCAGCCACAGGAAAAACGACAACACTATATCCGATATCCTGAAGTTCCTTCGCGCTCAATAAAGGTGATCGCCCACCCTCAATATTGTTAGCCATCGTAGGCGCTTTCACCTGGGTTGTTATTGCCTGCATCTCCTCGAATGTGCCCGGAGCTTCCACAAAAATAATATCGGCGCCAGCTTCACGATATAAATTACCCCTTTCAATGGCATATTCCAAACCTTCTACAGCTAACGCATCTGTGCGCGCCATGATGATAAAATCGTCATCTTGCCTTGCATCAACCGCTGCTCTTAACTTGGCTTCCATCTCTTCGGACGGTATCACTTGCTTTCCCAGCATGTGGCCGCAACGCTTGGGAAAAACCTGATCCTCGATAAACATTCCCGCAACGCCTGTTTTTTCTATTTCTTTAACTGTTCGACGCACATTTAACAGCCCGCCATGACCTGTATCGCCATCAGCAAACAACGGTATATCTATGGAATCCGCAATGCGCCTGTAACAATCCGTCATTTCGGTGAGCGTTAACAACGAGATATCCGGTTGCCCTAAAAGAGATGCGCTGGATGAATAACCTCCCACGGTGACCGCTTTATGACCGACTGATTGAGCAATCTTAGCACAAAGGGCATCGTGCGCTCCGGGCATGATCAGTATCTCTTCATCTTGAATATATTTTTTGAATAATGTTGTTTTTCTCATAAGAAAAATCCTATGCAAAAGTGAATTTCAATCCCGTTTCCTCATTGAATGTTGAAAGTTCAATGTTCAGATAATCTGGCCCCACTCGTCATCGGTTGGACCGCAACACCTTCGGCTTCAAGGGTTTGACGAATACTTTTGACCAAATCCGCTGCTGACGGCGTATCGCCGTGAACGCAAAGAGTTTGCGCCTCAATCGGAACAGAAGTGCCGTTAATTGCGATAACGACGCCTTCGGCAGCCATCCTAAGCGCTCTCAGAGCCACTTTTTCAGGGTCTTTAATCACGGCGCCGGGCAGGTGGCGGGAAACCAGGTTGCCTTCGGGCGTGTAAGCGCGATCCGGGAACGCTTCGTAAACTGTTTTAAGACCCACCTCTTCACCAATTCGACGCACCATCTCTCCTTTGGCTCCGGCCAGAGCGACGTATAAAAGATTCGGGTCAACACTGACAATCGCCTCGGCCACTGCACGAGCAACTTTTTCGTTGCTAACGGCGGTCAGGTAAAGCGCTCCGTGGGGTTTTACATGTTGCAGGCGGATGCCGTGTGCAGTGCAAAATGCTTGCAATGCACCGATCTGGTTGATTACATAGCAACGGATTTCATCCGGCGTACAATCCATGTTCCGCCGGCCGAAGCCGATTAAGTCCGGGTAGCCGGGGTGGGCGCCGACACCGACGCCATTGGCAACAGCCATTTTGACGGTCTTATCCATCACCAGGGGGTCTCCGGCATGCCATCCGCAGGCGATATTGGCCGAAGTAATGTGATTGATAACAGCTTCATCCATACCAATATTATAAGCTCCGAAGCTTTCACCCATGTCACAATTAAGATCTATTTTTTTCATAGTAAACCACCTTTGCAGTAACCGTTTACACGCTCTAAGCGGAAAGCTGTTCCGCTTACGACACGCACCATTATTTGCCAACCATCAAATTCGGAAGATACAACGCGATTTCCGGGAAAATCGTCAAAATCGCCGTTGTAAAGAGCATAAGAAAAAAGAAAGGAAACGCGTATTTGGCAATATTCATAATCGGTTCATCGGTCAGTCCCTGGATAACAAACAGGTTGAATCCCACTGGCGGCGTAATTTGGCTGACTTCCACCATTAAGATGAGATAAATGCCAAACCAGATCGGGTCAAAACCGGCGGCGATGACCATGGGCAGCGCAATGGGAAGCGTCATCACGACGATGGAAAATCCATCTAAGAGACAACCCAGTACGATATAAACACATGCCAACATCAACATCAATGAGTAGGGGGACAGGTCCAATCCGATTATAGACGATGTAATCGCCGCCGGGATCCCCAAAAAACCCATGACACGGGCCAAATAACCGGCACCCATGACGATCAACATGATCATGCAATTGGTTTTAACCGCTCCGGTAAGGCATTCCAGCATAATCTTAAAATTCATGCGGCGATTGATCATCGAAAAGAGAGTGGCACCCAAGACGCCCAACGCAGCGGCCTCAGTGGGGGTGGCAATGCCCCCGTAAATGCTTCCTAAAACCATAATGATCAGAAGCGCCATGGGGATCAGGTCTTTCAACGCTGTAAAACGTTCCGCCCAGGTATAGTTTTCTTGCGCCCTGGGTGCGATTTCAGGATTTCGAATACCGCGATAGATGATATATGTAGAATAAACCCCTGCCAGAAGCAGTCCCGGTAAAATGCCGGCCATGAACATTTTGCCAATGGACACCTCCGCAAGAATGGCATAAACGATCATGATCAAAGATGGCGGAATCAGGAATCCCAAGGTACCCGCACCGGCAAGCGATCCCATGGCCAAGCGTTTGTCGTAGCCCAGTTTATCCAGTTCGGCCAAAGTGATTCGTCCGACGGTGGCCGTTGTGGCGGCGCTGGAACCGGATACGGCCGCAAACAGCGTGCAGGATACGATATTCATCAAAAGCAATCCCCCGGGAAGACGGTACAGCCAGGGGACCAATGCCTTAAAAAGTTTTTCGGAAATACCCGAACGAAAGAGAATTTCACCCATAAGAATAAAAAGCGGCAGGGCGACATATTCCCATTTTTCAATGGTTGCCCAAACTGAAGACGCAAGATTGCTTCCGGCCGGCAGGGAACTGAAAAGCACCATGCCGACAAAACCGACAATAAAAAGGGCGAAACCGATCCAAATCCCCAAACTCAGCGTCAGAAAGAGGATGCCGAATACGATCAGACTCATTGTTAATATATCTGCTTCCATTATATGACCTCCTCTCCCGTTTCGATAGCTTGAAATGTTTTAATCGAAGTTCCTATCAGTTGAATAAAAAAGCAGGTGGCGCCGATCAACATTATCGTTTGTGGAATCCATAGGGGGGTGTTGGTGAGCGTTCCGGATGTTGAGCCATAACGCAGCGTGGCTTGCACCATTTTAAA
The DNA here is from genome assembly GCA_029940345.1 of Desulfobacterales bacterium. Taxonomy (GTDB): domain Bacteria; phylum Desulfobacterota; class Desulfobacteria; order Desulfobacterales; family JAUCGF01; genus JAUCGF01. The sequence continues at coordinate 7,508 of JAOZRC010000107.1, read as the reverse complement.
CAGCCACCACCACACATACCCCATAAAACAGGTGGTGATCACCGTACTAATAAAGGTTATAACTCGGGACGCTTTTTCAGGTAAAAGGCCGAGAACCAGCGTGATGCGAATATGCCCTTTTTCTTTCAGGCAATAACCGGCGCCTAAAAATATAATCGCCGCCAGCCCGTAAGCCGAATATTCATCTGCAATCAGCGTGGTCTTTTCAAATAAATTCCAGAGAAAAATTTCAACCAGGATCAATACGGACATCAAGCCCAGCAACACCGCCGAAATTTTAGCCATCTGGTTGCTTAAACTTTCTGTAAATCGAATAATCTGATTCATCATCATCACCATTTTTTAACAAAATAGGTTTATGCACAATCCAGAACATCAGGACATTGAATTTATCAAATACAAATCTTAAAATCAATAATGAAATAATTATACTTGCAAAGGCCATCATTGCTGGAAAAATATCAGATTGATACCATCTCTATATTTTGGGTTGCAGTTTGAATTTTAAATCTATAATATAGATATCAGATGTGGTTTTTAAGATAAGGTTTTGGGTTTAACCGTTTCATCTTATATTCACGGAAACAATTGCATCTGGTTGCATGAAACTTGAAATCAGGCAATTCTCCCCAATTCCATCATATTGCCAGGTATCATTTCCAACCTGATACCCTTATTTATAAGAACTTCTGACTAAGGATTAGGATTTTATGTTAAAACAGTTGCATGTTGATACCAAGACAATTCTTTACGGTGTGATTGGCAACCCGGTGAACCATAGCCTCAGTCCTGTTATGCATAACCGTGCTTTTGCAGAAGTCGGGCTTAACAGTATCTATATGGCATTTCATGTGACTGACATTGGCTCCGCTCTCGCAGGCGTCAGGGGATTGGGCCTCAAAGGAGTCAGCATTACGATTCCGCATAAAGTAACGGCATTGTCTTTTCTGGATGAGATTGATGGTAAAGCGCAGCAAATTGGCGCCGTTAACACCATTGTCAATCATCAGGGCAAGCTGATAGGATACAATTCGGATTGCTATGGCGCTGTCAAGGCATTGACCGCCAAAACAACATTATGGGAAAAAAAGGTGGCGTTAATCGGCGCGGGAGGCGCTGCTCGGGCGGTCGGATTCGGCTTGTTATGGGAAGGCGCCCGCATCACGGTTTTTAACCGTTCAATTAAAAAAGGTGAAAGTTTAGCCAAGGATATGGGCGTCGCTTTTCGCCCTTTGGCTGAATTTGATCAGGTTGAAAGCCAGATCATTGTGAATACAACTTCAGTCGGGATGTCGCCAAATACGCGTGTAATGCCGATAACACCTTCATTGCTTACCCCGGATATGGTCGTCATGGACATCGTGTATAATCCACTTCGCACCGCATTGATTCAGGCGGCTGAAAAAGCCGGCTGCACGACTGTTGACGGATTGGCTATGTTTGTGTACCAAGGCGTAGCTCAGTTTGAAAAGTGGACCGGGGTTAAAGCGCCTGTTAAGGCGATGCAACAAGCTGTTCTGGATATTTTACATTAAATCGACGGAAACGACATTCATGCGAAAAATAAAATCACAAAAAATCAAAGACAGTTGTGTCACTGTCCCGGGCTCAAAAAGCTATACCCATCGACTCTATATTACAGCGGCGCTTTCCGATGGCCTGTGTACGATTCGCGGTGCGTTAAAAAGCGAAGATACGGAATTGACCCTCAGCGCACTTCAACAGATGGGTGTTAAGATTGATATCCTGGATGATGCAACTGTGATTTATGGAACCCGTGTGAATTTGCAGCCCGCGAAGCAGCCAATCTATTTGGGCAATTCCGGAACTTCCATGCGCTTATTAGCCGGAACAGCCGCAATCGGCAAAGGTGAATACATCCTGACAGGTACAGAACGAATGATGCAGCGTCCTATTGATGATCTGATTGAAAGTTTAAATGCGATTAACGTAAAAGTGCACTGTGTCAATCATAACGGCTGTCCGCCGCTGATCATAACGGGAGGTTCGGTCAAAGGCGGTGCCACATCGGTTAATTGTCTGATAAGTAGTCAGTTTCTATCCGCGTTGCTGCTCATGGCGCCTTACACCCAAAATGGCCTTGAAATTACGGTAACACACGGCCCTGTATCAAAACCTTATATTGACATGACGGTTGATATTATGCAGATGCTTGGCGTAGAAGTGCGGCGTGAAGCCAATCGCCCGTACAATCAGTTCAAAATCGCCGGCGGCCAGTGCTATCATGCCGGCGAATACGATGTCGAACCGGATTGTTCTCAAGCAGGTTATTTTTGGGCAGCGGCTGCAATTACGGGTGCCGCTGTCAAAGTCAACGCCATCCCCGAAAACACTCGTCAAGGCGATTTAGGTCTCACCAAACTTTTTGAACAGATGGGTTGTAAGGTTATCCTGGAAAAGGATGGCATCACCGTTGTCGGCAGGCCGCTTAAAGGTATTACCGCAGATATGGCTGATATGCCGGACATGGTTCCCACACTGGCAGTAGCAGCATCTTTTGCTAAAGGCGTTACTGTTATTAAAAATGTCGCCCATCTCAAAGCCAAGGAGAGTGACCGTTTGACTGCAACAGTCAATGAATTGACTAAAATGGGCGTTCAGGCAAGCAGTTCCGAAGACGGTATGATTATCCATGGTGGTAATCCGGTGGGTGCTGAAATCGAAACGTATAACGATCATCGCATCGCCATGAGTTTTGCCGTTGCCGGTCTGAAAACACCGGACGTTATTATTAAAAATGAAATGTGCGTGGCAAAATCATTTCCGAATTTTTGGGATGTTTGGGAAACTTTATATTAGGATATGAATCTATTTTTAATCGGTTACCGCTGCACAGGTAAAAGTACGGTGGGAAAAATATTGGCTCGCAGGTTGAAACAGCAATTCGTTGACACAGACAAAACGATAACCGATGAGCAGGGACTAACGATAGATGAAATTGTGAAGCAACAAGGGTGGAACGCTTTTCGCTTAATGGAATCCGACCTGATTAAACGTATCTGCGCCAATGATAACCAAGTAGTGGCCACAGGAGGCGGCGCGGTCTTGGCCCCTGCTAACGTCCGAAATATGCAAAATAAAGGTGCGCTTATCTGGCTGCAAGCATCATCTGAAACAATTCGAAGACGGATGGTGCAAGACCCCACAACGGTGGATTCGCGTCCGGCACTAACCTCAGGAACGCCTTTAGAAGAGATCGAAGAGGCCCTTGCCACAAGAGATTCGATTTATAAAAAAGCCATGAACTTTACTGTTGATACAGATCATGATGGAATTGATACTATCTGTACTGAAATAATTACATGGTTATGCCCTTGAACGAAGGAATGACGAATGTCTGTTTCTGATATTTGGCAGACAGAAACCGTATGGCATCCTGTCTCACAGATATTATATGTTCCTTACACTGAAGAGGAATATGACAAGGCTGTTGAATTGTTAGACAGCCTGATAGATGAAGTGGGAGAAGATAAAAATCATCCGCTGGCATCATTTATGGAAATATCAGGTGTACTGATTGAGAAGTATGAGGATGAATATATTCCTGAAATTACAGAACTGTAAATGCGCTTAACCATCCGATGAACCGAAAAATGAAAGCCATCTGAAAATGTTTAAATTTATCCATACAGCCGATATTCACCTCGACAGTCCGCTGCGAGGATTGTCCCGCTATGAAGGCGCACCCATCGACCGCCTTCGAGGCGCCACACGCGAAGCCTTTTGTAACCTGGTGCAAACCGCCATTGATATGGAAATTAACTTTGTTATCATTGCCGGTGATTTGTTTGACGGCGATTGGAAAGATTATAATACCGGTTTGTTTTTTGCCTCCCAGATGTCGAAACTGCGTGAAAAGGGGATTAAGGTGTTTATCGTATCTGGAAACCATGACGCCGCCAGTACGATTACCCGCAAGTTGCATTTTTCTGATAACGTTTATTCTTTTTCCTCAAAATCTCCTGAGACGATCCGTGTTGATGAAATCGGCGTAGCCATTCACGGTCAAAGTTTTGCCCAAAGAGACATCACTACCAATCTGGCTATCGATTATCCTTCGGCGTTGCCGGATTACTATAATATCGGGGTGCTTCACACCGCGCTTAGCGGCCGGCCGGGACACGCCGCTTACGCCCCTTGCAGTATTTCGGATTTGTCAGATAAACACTACGACTACTGGGCGCTGGGACATGTCCATCAACGTGAAATCGTAAGCGAAACGCCAAAAACGAAAATTGTTTTTCCCGGTATTATCCAGGGACGCCATATCCGCGAAACTGGTTCCAAAGGCTGTACTCTTGTTACCGTTGATGATGAGCGACAGACGACTATTGAGCATCACAGCCTGGATGTGTTGCGTTGGAAGCATTTAAAGGCGGATATCAGCGGAGCCGAAACCGGTGACGCGCTCATTGAAAGCGTAGGCGCCGTTTTGGAAGATGCTTCAGAGCAAGCTTCAGATCGAATGTTGGCGGTGCGCCTGGAAATCACTGGGGACAGTCCGATACACACATTGCTGCATGACGAGCGTGAACGCTGGGTGAATCAATTGCGTGCTTTGGCAACCGACATCGGTGACCCAGAAATATGGTTGGAAAAAGTGATTTTCAACACAAACGCGCCGATTGATTTTGAGCAATTGGCTTTGGAAGACAGTCCCATCGGACATCTGTTGCGATTTATCAATTCTGTGGAGGATGACGCCGAACTGTCAGATGAGCTGGCGCTGACGCTGGCGCCCTTGAAATCCAAACTTCCTTACGAAATGCGCCCGAAGAATAATAGCCCGAAGCATAAGATTAAGTCCGCCCAAGGTATTGATCAGGATGACCGCGACTTTATGCGGGACATATTGGCGCAGGCGCGTATGCTCCTGATACCCCGTCTTTTAGCGCATGGAAATGATCAATGAAACTTTTAAACCTGGAACTGATTGCCTACGGGCCGTTTACGGACACTGCCATCGATCTCTCACAGGGCAATGAGGGCTTGCACATTATTTATGGCGCTAACGAAGCCGGTAAGAGCTGTGCTTTACGAGCATTGACCAATCTGTTTTATGGCATTCCGATGCGCACAACAGATAGTTTTGTCCACACGAATCGAAATTTGCGCATTGGCGCCCGGATACGCCATTCAGACGGTCGCACCTTACATTTCGTCAGACGCAAAGGCCGGCAAAAAACATTGCTTAATGCGGATGGAGACGCATTGGATGAGCTTGCGTTGGCGCGTTACCTGGGTGATGTCAGCCATGATTTGTTTACCAATCTGTTCGGAATTGACCAGACGGTGCTGGTGCAGGGCGGTAAAGCCTTGATTTCCGGCGGGGGGGACCTCGGACAGAGCCTTTTTGCCGCCGGTATGGGCATTGCGGGAATGCGTGATGTGCTTACGTCTTTAGATAACGAAACTGCCGATCTTTTTAAACCCAGCGGTAAAAAGCCTCATATAAATCAACTGATACAACAGTTCAAGGCGGTTCAAAAACAATGCAAAGACAAATCACTTTCCTCAAACGAGTATGTTCGCCATACTCAAACCCTCAAGGATGCCGAAGATGAGAAGCGGGAGGTTGAACGCAACTTGCATACGGCTTCATCACAACTCAATCGTTTAGAGCGTCTGCAAAAAGCGATCCCCAAAATTGTCAAACGCCAGGCGTTGCGCGACCAATTGAAACAGATGGGGAAAGTCATTCTGCTGCCTGCCGAATTTTCGGGACAAAGGCAAAAGGTTTGGGAAACGCTGAATCATGCTCAAACGGTCAAAATCCGGCTTGATAAAGAGCTTGCCGCTATTCGGGACGAGATTGACCAAATTACCCCGAATCCTGAATTTATCCGACTGCGGCAAGAGATCAAATCAATATATCGGAAATCCGGCAGTTTTCACAAAGCCCAGCAGGATTTGCCGCTGCTTCGCGCCGACCGCTACCACCTGCACGATGAAGCCCGCACGATTTTGCGTAAAATTGGTTCTGGCGTGGCGTTTACCGATATCGAACAGTTGCGTTTGCCAGATTCAAAAATTGCGCGTATCCGCGAGCTCAGCCACAAAAAGGATACCTATGATGAACGCGGACGTGCCGCTTTAAAAGAGATTCACAAATTGCAACTGCAATTAGCCGCAGCACGCCGTGATATGGAGAACGCTCCGGGTGAGCGGGATGCCGGCAATCTGTCCAGATCTGTCATTCACGCTCAAAAACAAGGTGATTTGCAGGGGAATTTTGATACACTGATCACGAGCCTTGAGGAGCGTAAACAACAGGCCGACCGGCTTTTGCAAAGGATCGGCTTATGGAAAGGGTCTTTAGCCCAACTGGAAAAATTTGCGGCACCATCCGAAGAAACCGTGCTGCGCTTTGACGCCGTTTTTACGGAAACGGACGCCCAACTGCGTCAAATTCGTAAAATGACTTCCGACGCCAAAGCACGCAACCTGGAAATTGAAAACACGATCAATACAATGCAAGGCGCCGGTTCAATCCCCACCCGCGAGCAATTGCAAGAAGCGCGCCAGCATCGTGATACCGGCTGGCAACTTGTCCGTCACACCTTACTTACGGGCCAGTCAGATGAAACCCGCGTGCGTGCTTTCATTGCTGACGATGAAGGTTTTTCCGAATATGAAATACGGAAGGCGGAAAGCGGAAATACCAGTGGTGAGTTTCAGAATTCAGCAGCCAGCGTGCTGGCGGATACCTACCGGAACACGGTTAAAAAAGCGGATGCTATCAGCGACCGCCTGTATAGTGAATCCGAACGCGCCGCCCGATTGGCCGGACTGGTTGCCGACCGTCAACAAGGCATTCAAAAATTGTCTCTCCTGGAAAAAGAATTTGCGGCGGCCAAGAGGTCCCGCCGCCAGTTTGAAAAAGAGTGGCAGTCGCAGTGGTGTCCGTTAGGGATGACGGCGCTGCCTCCCAGGGAGATGTTGGCATGGCTCCAGAATCAACGCCAATTAATCAACCTGGGGCTGGAGATACGCCAAAACGCTGCCGAAATTAAGCGTGTCGGGATGCAAATTGACTATCATCGGTGGAATTTGAACAATCGTTTGGCGTTTTGCCGATCATTCGCAAAACCGGTCCTGCCTAAAGCCGAACTGGCGATCCAAACAGGTAGTGACGGGCTTCCTTGTCATAAAGATGATAAAAATGAATCTTTAGACCGTTTGATTGATCGCTGCACCCTTGAAGTAAAGACCATTGAAAAAAACCGCAACCGCCGTCAGAATTTGAAAGAACGCATCAATGACATGGAAGAACGCCTGGCCCTCGCCCAACTGGAGTTAAAACAGGCGGAAAAGGAGCAAGCCGACTGGCGTCTGCAATGGGGGCAGGCGGTAGGTTGTCTCGGTCTGAATGAACACGCGCTGCCCGAAGAAGCGGAATCCGTGTTATCCGGCGTTCAACAACTGTTTGAGCGGATGGATAAAGCGCGCGTCATTCAGGGCCGTATTCAGTCAATACAGGCGGATGC
>JAOZRC010000737.1 GCA_029940345.1 Desulfobacterales bacterium | reverse complement strand
ACACTCTGCCCACCCTACATTAAAAAGTGTAAACCGACAAATGAAGGATGCCCATATTGGGCGGCGTTTCTTCGGTAACAGGCACAAAGACTCCGCCATGCTTTGTGGCCCATAAACGATAGGCGATGTCCTTATGATAGACCGTCAGGGCTTCTTTGAGGGCCAATTCCTCCATTTGCATGTGTTCGTGGGAATAATTCCAGGCCAGGGAAGCGGCGATAATTGCAGTCCAGGCTAGAATCGCAATTATGGCATAGTAATAAAGAGACCTTAAATCTGTTTTTACAGTTTTAAGATTCGTCATGATGACTCCTTCGTCATGCCGGTGCCGCTGTCTTCGACCTCGACCCGAATGTTTTGCATTCGTCGTCCGGTTTCGGATGCGGCCCCGACCCTTACGGAAATATCGCCTTCTTCGGTAAATTTGATGGCATTGTTGATCAGGTTGCGTTCTTTCCCATTGCATCGGCACACACGTCTTTCCACAAGCGTGCGTCAAAAAGAAACGGGGCTCCGCCGACGATAATTTTCACATCCGTACCGATCTCATCCAGCTTTGTCACCAATGCCTTTACTCTTAAAGCGGATGGCAGCATCAGCGCGGAAACAAGGAGAACCTTGATACGGTCTTCCCGGACGCGATTTACCAGATCATCGACCGTGCTGCGACCGTAATCTTTCAGTTCATATCCGCAGGCACGCAATGCGGCATAAACGATTCGCTTGCCCAAAAGGTGGTAATCCTCCAGGACGGCAATGGCCATCATGGGTTGATGTTTCCGTTCCGGGGCCTCTTTTGGCAGGAGCCGGTCCACCAGTTCTTCACAGATACGGCCGCCCATATACACCTGTGACAGGGCAATCCGGCCCTGGTTCCAACCATCGCCGATCCGTTCCATCACGGGAACCACGACCTGCTCAATGAGTTGCATAGGCGTTCGCTCTTTCCCTGTTTCTTGCAGTATTTCCCAGGCGGCCAGCCGGTCAAGGGACAGGAGCGCCTGTTCAAAAAAATCTACGTTCTGTTTCATATCATTCTCCTTCTTTGATAAGTTTCAACCTGTGCAGTTAAGAATTGACGAGTCGTCCTGATTTATGAACATTCACATTCTCGAACCCTGCAAATTGTTTTTGAGATGATGTGTTTCCCTTAAAAATGCGCAATACGCTCCGCCGTTCCGATGCCTTCCTCCTCGCAAAACCGCATGGCTTCATCCGTAAATCCGCCTAATGAGAGAAAAACCGGCAGGATTATTTTGTCAGGTGCGCTCTTGGCATAAATTTCTATTTTTTCAGCGAAATTTTCCACAAGGTCAGGGCCGGTTTTGGCTTTCCGTTTTTTGACTTCCACAACTGCCACACGGCCGCAATCCGATTCCGCGACCACATCCAGTTCCATATTTTTGCCGTTTTGGCGCTGAACAGGGACGCGCTGTTTCACATCAATGACATTCAATCGGGCAGTATCCTGCACGCCGCTAAAATACTTCGACAAGGCAAAACGTTTTTTTGAACGAAACGACAGCGCTAGTTGCATTTCTGCAAACTGGCCGGTGAGATTGTTCAAAGCACCCTGAAGCCGCTGTTTATCTTTTTGCAATTCGCGAATCTGCTGATGGGCTTCCTGCTTGAGATCGGGGACAAAACCGCATATTTCCTTTTCAAAGCGGTTTCGCAGAATCAAATTTAGCGTGCCGTCCTGTAAACCTCGGAAATCAATATCGGCGACCCCCCATTCGATAACATCCGCCTTAACCAAGAGGAGCAGTTTTTTATGGATTTCATTGAGATCAAGGTCGATTTGAAGTTCCTTTTTCAGCTCGTGATGTGTCCAGTACCGGTCGGCATGCTTGCTCAGAAACAGAAGCATACTCTTGGCATAGCGGTCATTAATCTTATGCAGGGTCAGTTGAATATATTCGGACCAGTTCAGGGTCATCATGGAATTGCGGTCGGTGATTTCATAATTAAATGTTTCGACCACGCCCTCGGGATGCATCAGGTCTCTGTCCGCATAATTGCTTTGCATCACTAAGGAGATAAAAAACGGGTCGGACATGCATAGCCGGTTAATCAGGAGCGCAGTCTCATTTGTGACAGGCTCATTATAAAATCCGGCATATTTATACACAGCTTGCAAGCCCTCTTCGATCGTCAGATAGGGATTGAAACGCCAAGGAGCCAAACGTCCTGCCTGCAAGTATTTACTGGTGATTTCGAGCATCATTCCGACATACGATCCGGTCACCAGCATGGGAGCGATTTTAGACTCGGAAAGGGAATGAAAACTGCCGGGCAGCGCTTTGATCGGACGGGTATGAAAAAACCGATCAGGATATACACACCCTGCAAAATTCTGAAATTCATCAATAATGACCAATATCCGCCGATCATACACACTGGCAAAACGATGCGGTGCGCCACAGGCGGTTCTCCATGCCGAACCGTGCAAGTCCGATTTTTTATTCTCAATCAGAGAATCTGCATCTCTGACAAAGGATTTTATGGATGATGACTCACCGTAACGCCTGATTTCATCTAAAGAAAGCGGTTCCATGACCAAAGTTTCATCTCTCTCTAAAAACGAAATATACTGTGAAGCAAATGCCTGGTAATAAAAAATCGCCAAATCCGGATACCAAACAGGGTTCTCGGCCATGTCAAAATAAAATGGAATCACATCTCCGTCAGCGCTCCAGAGCTGGTTGAAAATACGTTGCACAAATGCGGTCTTCCCACTTTTCCGGCGGGCAAGGATGACCCTGGATTGAGACAGTTTCTTCGGAATATTGGCAATCCATTTCCCAAAGTTTGTAAATTCTTTTTCCCGGCCCACAAGCAAGTCGGGATTTCCGATTTTTTCCTGTAAGGGATATTTCATTTATTTATCCTTTGTAAATACAAAATTATCCTGATTATAACGGATTTGGGGGGGGGAATAATAACACACCTGATAAATTATTCATTTTCACCTCGAAGAGGTTAGGTAATATAGCCTGTGGTTTCAACCACAGGTCAATGAATGGCAATGATGATTGCGCCCTGAAGGGGCGCGGTATGATTAATCC
>JAOZRC010000106.1 GCA_029940345.1 Desulfobacterales bacterium | reverse complement strand
ACATTGATTATCCGGAAGCCTATCAATTCAAGGGAAATGAAAATAGGGCTACCAACAAAGCCGGGACACTTAAGTAACGCGGAAAGCTGTTACGCGTCGCTCATAACCGCATTAAGGTTGAAGAAGCGAAACGGCTTTCCGTTTTGCTCTGTCCCGCCTTGTGCTGGTAGCCACGAATAGTATGAATACGAATTATCCCATCCCAAAAGCCAACCATCGTGTGGAAGAAAGTATCAAACGAAGCCGTTTCATTGCCACGGCGGCGCATGTCTCCACACCGGAGCAGGCGAAACGCTTTATTACAATCATCAAAACGGAATTTCCGGGTGCCGACCATCATTGCTGGGCCTATAATGCCGGAGCGCCTGGAAGTACTGCCAAGGTGGGAATGAGCGATGCCGGCGAACCGCACGGAACGGCCGGACGTCCGATGTTAAACGTGCTTTTACATGCCGATTTAGGCGAGATAGCAGTTGTTGCAACACGCTATTTCGGCGGTGTCAAACTGGGGACAGGCGGATTGGTGCGGGCCTATTCCGGTATGGTTCAAAAAGTGCTCGAATCGCTGCCGGTTGTTATAAAAACAGCGTTTGTTCAATGCCGTATCACATGTGAATACGCAGATCATAACGCCGTCAAAAGAGCGCTTCAAAGCCTTGACGCCCAATCAATCCGGGAACGTTTTGAGGCTGATGTGATGATCCGTATCAAATTGGACGCTGCTAAAGTGGAAATATTTCGGAATCGTCTGATCAGTTTTACCGGTGATCGGGCGATATTCGAATTAATTTTGCAATGATACTGATCGCCCTCAAGACTGCACTAAATAAACGATCATAGCGCCACTTTTACGCTTTTTACGTTTCTCCCAACAATAGCTCAACACGACCCGCTCTTTTTTAAGCGCAATCATTTTAGTTTCGATCACATCCGGTAATACCGCATCTCCTGTTGAATGGATGCCTTTACCAACAATAATGCGCACCGTTTTCAGCCCCTTATAACTTGCACTGTATATAAATGAATCCGCCTTACGTTTGGCTTCTTTCCGAGTACAGCCATGCAAGTCAATCTGCATCTGCGGCGGAGGGTGCGATTTTACCAATTCCTGAATCGAAGTAGATTCTTCATCTACATCGCCATTTTTTTGCTTCAGGATATCGTTAATTTTCATTTTAGATAATGATGCTTCAAGCATATCCTCAAAGTTTTCATCATCATTGCCAGAATCAGCAGTTGTGTTTTGGACGGAAACTGGGATTTTGCGGGAGGTCAGAGGTGAGCGTGATTCTCGCAGTCCGTCTGATGTAAGCGCATTTTGGACGCAAGTCACGCTGGTCGGTTGTTTCTTCAGTTGGTGAATAGTTTTTGGGTGAGAGTCTGTTTCTTTGGAATTGTTGCTTTCATCAAACAGAGCCATTAAATCATCGTCAGCAGATATAATGCGCAGACCCTGTTTCGTTCTCTTGGGCGTTTCAGATTTTGGAGCCATTTTCATATTCCGACATTTGTAAACGCCGACGAAAGCTTGCTTTTCAAAAACTGGGACGTTATTATTCACAGTTACTTAGCGACCATCGCACGCATCATATCACCCGCATTTTCGGCGTGGTCCGCGATGCTGCCAATGATTTCCGCTAATCGAATCATGTGAAAAATCGTAACCGGATCAATTTTCAAATTCAGGGTTTTCTCTTTTATGACATCTTCATGTTTGTCGGCCTGATGTTCTTGTTCACGAAGCCTGCGAATTATCTCTTTTACCTTAACGCGTTGCTCATCGGCGTACCCTCGAAAATATTCACGCGCCTCAGCGACCATGAGACTGAGCTGATCAATCGGATCCACCACCGCATCGACCAAAAGCAGGAAATCTTTTTCCAATTCTTTGGGTATTCCGGGGTCACTTCGATAAGAAATCCAATCCATCGCATCTTCACACGCATCAAGAACATTGTCCTGTTCGCGAAGATAGCGAAACAATTGGAATTTATCCACGGGCATTAACGTTCCCTGGGGAATATGTCCCCGAATACGGCGCTTAATGGCGTCAGCCTCACTTTCCAGGTGAATAATTTCCTTTCTAAGCTCGTCAAAACGTTTGCATCGTTTGGAAACATGACACTCCATTGCCTGCTGAAACGTCCAGGCGCAGTCTTTTACCTTGGCGGCATGTTCCTCAAGGCCATCAAACGGTGATGTCAAAAACATTGAAAGAAATGGGATACGCATAACTCCTCCTTTAAAGTAAATATTGAAGGATTTTAAAAATCACCATGCTGGTTAGTGCGGAAGCGGGAACAGTCAAAATCCAGTATAGCATAATTTTAAAAATAATTTTAAAATTGACCGCTTCCATTCCACGCGCCAAGCCGACGCCCATTACGCCGCCAACCGTAGCATGTGTTGTGGAAACCGGTAAACCCAGTTTGGAAGCGATCAAAACAGTGGTAGCTGCGGCAAAATCAACGGCAAAGCCACGCGAGTTGCTCAATGTTGTTATTTTGCGTCCGATGGTATCCATTACCCGATGTCCCGCCATACTGATTCCGCAAGCGATGCCGACGCCACCGAATAATAATAAAAAAATCGGAACCGGCACGTTGGCACCAATGCCACCGGTTTTTACTATAAAATAAATAACTGCCAAAGGACCTATGGCATTGGCGACATCATTGGACCCCTGGGCCAGGGCCACATAACAAGAGGTTCCGATTTGGATGCGTCGAAATATTTCTTCTTCATCACGGGATGATAGACGTCCAACGTAACGAGCTAACAATCTCATCCCAATGTATCCCAGGAAAGCAGCCAGCGCAAGTGCAATCAATATAGCAACCGGCATAGAAACATGCAATTTTTTCCCCAATGGCGTTTTAAATAAAAAAGATAAAACAATAACAAAAGCAGTCAATCCCACGAACAAAGGCGATAATCTAAGCGCTCGTTCAAACGGATCACGACGTGATAAAATAAGCTTAACAATCAATTTAAACATGCCATAGCTGATTAGCAGAGCAAAAACAGGCGAGATCATCCAACTCATCACAACGGCGCCGAGTTTTCCCAAGTTGATAACAGAAAAGCCACCCGCCATAACGCCAAAGCCGATCATTGCACCAACAATAGAATGGGTCGTTGAAACGGGAAGGGATTTCCAAGTGGCAAACGAAACCCATAAAGCGGCAGCCAACAGCGCCGAAAGAGCGCCAATCAATGCGATATGAGGGTCGGCCATGATATCAGTGGATACAATACCCTTACGAATGGTTTTGGTAACGTGTGAACCGAGAAACGTGGCACCCACGACATTTAAGATCGCCGCGATGTAAATCGCCTGACGAATCGTAATGGCTTTGGCTCCGACTGCGGAGGCCATGGAATTAGCGACATCATTGGCACCGATATTCCAAGCCATATAAAAGCCGAAAGCATATCCTATATAAAGTATATAAATTTCCTGACCCATGTTTAATCTATTTCACATTTCCTAACAGTTCACCGCAAAGACGCAAAGAGCGCAAAGGGTTACTTTTCAGCTTTCCGCAGAGAATTCGGAAAGCTGAAAAAATTGATTTAAGCAGATTAAAATTCTAATCTGATTACAATTCGCGGCATCTTCATGTGAGGCTAAAAGTGTTTACACTTTTCTCGCTGATATACAAGGATTTAATTTAGTAAGGATTTTAGGCATCCTTCATTTTCCGGTTTACAGTTCGAAGAATGAAGGATGCCCATATTTCTAATTAAAATATCGGCTACCAACATAAGCCGGGACACTAAATGTAGTCGAGGGTTGGATTGAGGAACGAAACCTGACATCAACCTAAATTCGTTGAGTTTCGTTCCTCAACCCAATCTACGTCTGTCCCGCCTTATGTGGGTAGCCAAAACATCGTTTGATGCGAATACGATAATCGTTTGGTTGATTTATTTCAGGCAACTCTTTTGATAGCTGCGCCAAGTTTACGAAATTTATCTTCAATGGCCTCATAACCGCGATCTAAATGATATATGCGATTCACCTCTGTTTTGCCTTTGGCAACAAGGCCGGCTAGTATCAGTGAAGCACTGGCTCTTAAATCACTTGCCATTACTGGCGCGGCTGACAAATTAGGAACACCCTGAACCACAGCGGAACGACCGCATACACGAATATCAGCACCCATACGTTTTAATTCACTCACATGCATAAACCGGTTTTCAAAAATTCGTTCCGAGATCAGGCTTAAACCATTGGCAACTGACATCAGGGTCATAAACTGAGCCTGCATATCAGTGGGAAATCCGGGATATGGCATTGTTTTGATATCAACGCTATTAATCAAATCATGTCCTTTCACCCTGATAATGTTGCCATTAATGGTAACATCAGCCCCGGTTAATCGCAACCTGTTAATCAACCCGCTTAAATGACCCGGCTCACAATTTAAAATTTCAATATCACCCTGGGTCATTGCCGCTGCAACCATAAACGTGCCGGTTTCAATCCGATCAGGAATAATACGAGTCGAAACAGGGTGCAATGATTTCACTCCTTTAATTTTTATAACCGAAGTTCCGGCACCTGATATATGCGCTCCCATCTGATTTAACACATCAGCCAATGCCATAATTTCAGGTTCGCGCGCCGCATTGCGCAGGATCGTTTGGCCTTGCGCCATCACCGCTGCCATCATTAAGTTTTCAGTGCCTGTGACGGTCGGTGTATCTAAGTAAATTTCATCACCGCGTAAATTCGGGGCCGATGCTTCCACATAACCATGTTTCAGTTCAATGGCAGCTCCAAGGTGTTTAAGTCCCTTAAGATGTAAATTGATCGGCCGTGCGCCGATAGCACACCCTCCGGGCAAAGAAACGCGTGCTTTTTGAAGTTTGGCCACCAGCGGTCCCAAAACAAGTATAGAGGCTCGCATTTTACGGACCAAATCATAAGGTGCTTCATGGTTGCCAAGGTTGCTGCAATCGATTCGCACTGTATGGCCATGAGTTTCAACCCTGGCACCAAGATGTTTCAGTAAAGTAAGCGTGCTTTTAATATCTTGAAGATTTGGAACATTGGTAAATGTGTTCTGACCTTCAGTTAAAAGTGACGAAATAAGAATGGGGAGCGCTGCATTTTTTGCGCCGCTAATGTTGACTTGGCCTTTTAACGGATGTCCTCCTTCCACAATTATTTTATCCAATGTAACCTCTGTTTTTATATGCTCGTCAGGTGTAAGTTCTTGTTTTGAATTAATTTTGAACTGGAAATGACCAATCGCGATTTTCAAAAATAAAAAAGCGTCTGCCTTTATGATAAAATAAAAATCAAAAGGTAAACGCTTTTAGGCTACCAACACAAGGCGGTACAAAGTAAGTCGGAAAGCTTTGCCACTTCTTCAACCTTGAAGCGGATATGAACGATGCAGATCAACTTTCCGCGTTAAATTATTGTCCCGGCTTGTTAGTTGCACGCTTTTATTAATGAGACCATGCACTCTAATGGTGATCGTCAGCGTCGCCTCCCAAGGTATCTATAACAGCCTTAATTATACAATAGGTCATACCAGCACCAATAATGGATAATGCGTACCATAATCCGCCCATAAAGACGATATGGGACATATCCCAAGCCCACTCAAAACTAAATGGAAACATTTTATACCTCCTTCAGTCCCAAAAAAATGTCAGACTGAAAATGTGCGATCAGCGGTCGTCTCAGAGTCATTGAACGATGTGTTTGCTTCGTTTAATTTTCAGTATTGATAAAAAGCAAGTTTGTCATCATGTTCCGGTCAAAATCTTATGAGGAAGCAGCAGCGCCCAAAAGCAATTCCAACAATAACATTAGTGAAAAACTAGATCGGCACCACTTTCGACTGCACTCTTCTTTTAATATCCGGAATCTCTTTGATGAACAATGGCAAATCTAACACGTCATTCCGTGTAATGCAATTTGTATATTGGAAACAACCGATCCGACGATAAACCGATATTTCAAAAGTTACATCTATTCGGTGAAGTGCGTCGGTTTAGTTTCCATCATTTATTAGCGTTGCAGTATGGATAACAGGCTGATTTTAACAAAGGACCTGAACTCTTTACTGACCGCTGATCGCTTAATTTACTTGCTGTATCTTATATTCAACCCAACTTTTTATTAAGAAACTAATTCGTTATGGGATTCAATTCCCGCTCTTGAGGAAATATGGGTAAATAACGATATGAGATCATTATCAGAATCACACCATAAGCAATTGGCAATATGGTTGTTGCCACTTCCTGCCAACTTGGTATATATAATGCCCACGTATCAAATGGCAGCACCGGTGGCGCCATTACCTGGAGTACTAACGCCCAACGATTGACGCAAACGCCGATTGACGCAAGGATAATCGCAGTCCAAAGCGTGGCATTTTTCTGACGAGTCTTTTTCGTAATCAGAAGCATCGCAGGTATATAACCACATATAACAATTTCGAGCCACAATATCCAAGGTCCGTAAAAAGCATTATCAGAATAGAAAAAGGCCCAGTTAAAACCTTTGGAAGGCGCTGTATATAGAGCCCAGTACCAAGTATCAACGGTCTTAGCAATAATGTAAGTGAACATCATCCAGCCGGATATTTTGGCAAGCAGATCAATTACATCAGGTTTCACAAGCTGCTTTTTGGAAATGGTTTCAGTCAGTTTCGTAACCAGGATGGTAAAACAGGGGCCACAAGCGGCAGCTGACCATGTAAAAAGAAAGAATGTCCATGGCCAAATAAATATGCCTTCCCGAAATCCGAAAGGTCGCCCAAACAGGACGCCGGATACACCTCCCAACGAACCCTGATGGAAACAAGAAAGAAAAGCGCCGGTTGCGGCGAATATCGCCATAATGCCGTGCATGTTATGGCTGAGATGATGAAAGAAAGGTTCTTTGTCCAACTGCCTGTTTTCAAGAATGAGCGGTATATATTCAATACACAAAACAACAAAATAGCAGGAGAGGCAAAAGGCCACTTCCGTGAGCATTGAATGTACATTCGCATGCCAGAAAATAAACCATCCTCTAAGCGGCTGGCCTACATCAATACCTAAAATGAGCTGCGCCGAACTGTAGCAAATAAAACCGATCAATACGGCATAGTTGATGATATTTTTAAGTTCATCTTTTTTAACAAGATACCGTAGAAAACCGGTGAAAAAAGCACCGCCACCCAGCCCGATAATGGCCAAATCAGCCCAAATCCATAAAGCGAAACCATAGTAATCGTTCATGTTGGTCTGATTCAGGCCTTTAAACCAGCAGAGCAGGGCGGCATAAACACCCCAAATCAGCACTAAGGTGACCACCGTAATGCCGATCATAAACTTCGGAAACGAACAGCGTTGAACATCCTTAGGCCATAATGCCGAATCCAAATCCATAAGGTCTGACTCCTTGTCAATACTCAGTATTCGGTGAGTAATAATTCACCATTAATTGTTTAAAAAAAACTCATTTACTTTTCATCAGGCCGATAATTATCACCGGAATCCCGCACCCATTTGCGGCTTGAAAGATAATACACTTTGGGATTGGTTCCCAAACGTTCTAATAATCTGAAAGCATTGGGATTCTTCGGACGTCCGTGGTGTTTAGCGTCCGGTTGGGCAATTTTATGAACCATATGTTCAGGATTGTTCAGATCGCCAAAGATAATCGCACCGGCCGGACAGGCTTGTGTGCAAGCGGTCTGATATTCGCCTTCTTCCAATTCATCCCGTCCTTCATAGTAGGCCTTATCGGTTGCAAGTTGGTAGCGATGAAAACAAAAGCCGCACTTTTCAACGATTCCTCGCATGCGCGGAGATACATTGGGGCTTAAGTATTTTTCCATGTCGGCCGGCCAGGCCGGATCCCACCAATTAAAGTATCGCGCGTGATAAGGACAGGCCGCCATACAGTAACGGCATCCGAAACAACGTGTATAAATCTGGCTTACAATCCCGGTCTCATGCGAATAATCCGTTGCCACTGCCGGACAGACAGATACGCACGGGGAGTGTCCGTGATCGCCTTCGCATTGCATGCATGGCCTGGGAAGATAGCACTCATCATAATTCGGGTGCGCTTTCCCGTTATTAAATTTATAAACAAGCATCCATGTAATGCTGAGCCGTTTGTCAGTTTCATCCGCTTTAAACGGTACATTGTTTTCAGACATACATGCCACCATGCAGGATCCGCAACCCGTGCATTTATCCAAATCAATGACCATTCCGAATTTTTTTGTTTTGCCCTTCTTATGATTGTTTTCCATTAACACCTCAACACATATTAAGCGGCGTCTGAAAGCATCTTGCCGCCGGAATCAGGCTTTACCGCTTTATCTTATTAGGCTTTGCTTATCTTGGCGCGAACACCCCAAGTCGTATCCAAGCCGGAAATCGGATCTGCCTTCGGAGCGTGTAAAGCGTTGAAATTAATGCCTTTACCTGCCAAAAATTTATCGTATGCCGAGTGCCCCAAACCGCGAGGCAAGGCGATCAGACCCGGAAGGATGCCTTCAGAAAGATGCGCTCTGACGCGCACTTCGCTTTTAGGCGTTGTTAACATCGCTTTATCGCCTTCAGTCAGACCGAACTCCTCGGCAGTTTGTGGATTAATATCAACACAACTGTCGTTTGCTTTTAAAACATCATCTCCGACTGTTTTAACAACAAAAGGAGGCGTTCCGATAAATCCACTGGCCAGACGCATTGTATCATAAGGAATGAGCACAAGCGGAAATGCCTTGGCGTCCCCCTCCAAATCAGCCGGTTTCAACTCAGAAGGCGCAATCACATCGCTCTTCGGATCCGTATTGACCGCTTTGGCCGCGAATTCGAATTTTTTCGATGCGGTTTCAAACCCCTTGGCCCAGTCAGGCGCTTTATGATTTTTATCGACGATATAACCCTGTTTGACCAATGTTTTCCATTTATCACCCATCGTCGTTTTTAAGCAGGTCAGATAATCTTTCCAAGGAAATGCTTTGGCGATTTGATCGCCCATCACCTGGGCCAATTTAATAATGACATCACCGGTATGTTTGGTGTTAAATAACGGTTTAACAACCGGTTTAGCCAAACTGATCAATGGTTGCGTGAATCCAAATGGCGTCGCACTATCTTCATAGCGCTCAAGATAGGTATGATTCGGTAGAATATAATCTGAGTATGAGGCAGTTTCATCCATATAAGGTGAAAAGCTGACAATAAGCGGTATTTTTGCGAAAGCCTCTTTCACGGCAATGCTATCCGCCATGGTATACATTGGGTTCGCATTATAAACCAACAATGACTGTAACGGAGATTCAGAGGAGGCGTTAATCACCTCCGGAAGGCGGTTTAAGAGTGAACGTGCCTGGGCGTATTTTTTTCCACCCGCGCCATCAAAACGCTCAGTCTGGATACCCTTAGAAGCCGTTTCATCCATCTCCAATTCTGGCCAGAGAATATAATCGGGACTGGGAACCGCCCACACACCGCCTTTTTTATTAATAGCGCCTTTTAGCGCGTTTAAGGCATGTATGGCTGCCATTTCGTTCAGACTTCCCGGTGCGGTGCCATCACCACTTCCGCAAAGCGCGATCGGCAGAGCCGCGCCTGCAAAATCCTTGGCCAACTGAATTATTATAGCCTCATCTATTCCAGTGATTGCAGACACCTTGACAGGGGTATAATTTTCTATCACGGACTGCTTGAACCCTTTGTGAGGACGCCCCTTTTCATCTTTCCAGCTTTCAAAACCGAGACTATGTTTTTCAATAAATCTTTTATCGTACAGTTTTTCTTTGATGATTACATAAGCCATTCCCAATGCAAGTACCGCATTTGCGCCGGGTTTGATGGCAATCCATTTATCGGCTTTGGCTGCTGTATGAGACATGCGCGGTTCAATTTGCACCACTGGCACTTTTTCATCCTGCCAGATACTGTGAGCCCTGATCATGCGCACCGGTGAAACCCATCCGTCTAATAAACCGCTTCCGAAGCTTAATATATAGTCGGCATTTTCCAAATCAAACCCGACCGCTTTCGGGGATCCGTTCATCAGCGCATTGGCCATTTCGTAAGAACTCTGAACTGAGGGAGTGCGAAGGAAATTCGGAGAGCCATACACGTTCAAAAAACGACTTAACAATTGCGATGTCGTTCCCTGATCGGAACTGCAAATCGCTCCCAGTGCTTGAGGATTGCCGGATTTGCGCTGTTCGATTAACGTATTGGAAATTTCCTCAATCGCCTTCCTCCAGGATATTTTTCGCCACTGGCCGGCACCGCGTTCACCTGTGCGTTTCAGAGGTGTTTTGACACGCGTGCCTCCATAGAGCATCTGGAGACCGGAAAGGCCAAGACCGCAAATTCGGCCATCATTAACAGGATGTCCCGGAAGACCTTCGATTTTAACCGCCCGGTTATCAATCTTACGCACCAAAATACCACATCCTGCCGGGCATAAGCCACACACGGAATTGACATAATTGGCCGCACCATCCTTGGGAACGGGCGTCCATGGCCAATTTTGCGTCCAGATTGAGCTGTCATCCATCAGCTTCCATGGCAATGGCGTAAGATGAATCCCTGCCGTTGAACCGATACTCAGCGCCAGGAAACTTCTTCTGTCTATTTTCATAAATTAAACCCCTTGTTCAAAACTTCAAACTTCAAACTTATAACTTCAAACTTATAACTTTAAAATTATTTATGGCAAACAAAACAGGCGTCTTTAACTCCCAGGTCTTTCATGTGACATTCGGCGCAATCATCCATTTTCATACGGTCCCATACATTTTTCTTGAAACCGCCGATATTATATCCCCAAATATCCCGACTGACCCCCGTAATCCGATTTTCCTGGTATGGTTTCAAATGTTCCGAGTTTTCGATGGGGCCGTGACAAGTTTTGCATTCCATGGCACCTTTTTTAACATGCGCCGCGTGGGAAAAGAATACGCAATCAGGCTGCCGGGAATAGATCAGCCAAGGCACTTCGCGTCCTTTATTGACATATTCTTCCACAAACCGTGCTTCACTGGCGCTTTCACCCTGAACCTCTTCGTGGCAATCAATACATTGCTCCAACTTGGGAACACCGGCGAAAGTGCCGTCTTCGCGGAAAAAATGGCAGCTTTCGCAACCGTTATCCACTTCCTGATTATGAATCGCATGGCTGAAATCAATCGGCTGGTTTTTCTGGGAATAAAGTAATTTAGGGAAAATAATCCACCCGACAATCATGCTTGCTGCCAGACCGATAATAAAAAACAGGATCACGATTCCGCCAGCGTTATTATCCTGTTTGTTTTTTTTTTGGTCTTGGGACACCGCTTTAGCCGCTGGGTCGGTAGCGTCTATTGCTCCATCTTGCAATTTGTCATCCGATGCGCTCATGGGAACTCCGTTTAGAGGTTATTGAGTATTCAGACGGACCGCGTGAATCCATCCTTAGAGCCTGTTTGAAAAGTCTTCAATCGGCTGCAAAAGCGTGTGAGCGGTTTTGAATTCCGCAAATTTCATGGCAATAGGCCGGCTATTCCCTTAAAACTTGCGAAAATCAGCCCTCGCTCTCACACTTTTTCGCTTCGATCACGACTTTCCA
>JAOZRC010000736.1 GCA_029940345.1 Desulfobacterales bacterium | reverse complement strand
GGAAATTGCGCCGGCCAAAGGCGAAACCCATAAACACAAATGCCTGAAAGCGCTGGCTTTGTACAAAATTTCGACCTGTGCAGTTGAAATCAAACATTCCTTAAAAGCTCCGTGAGAGCGGCATATTGGTAGTAAAATAATGTTATGATGATGTATTCTTGGAATAGTCGGAATTTTCATTATTACCGGAGTTCAATGGCATCTGTCTTCTTCCACCTGGAGCTACCTGACGCTTGAAAGTCAGCGGCCCGGTTTGGAGGTCGATCCTGGCAATATTTTGATACTCGAAGCCGAATTGCTTCAAGTCCGCGATGGTGTTTCTTTAGATGTATATAACCAACGGGTGCAGCGATGGCGAGAAAACGCAACCCAATTATTAACGACAGACGTCAGGGTCGATGTTAAACTCTTAGCGACGGAACTTGTCGCCCTGATGAATGATCATACTGATTTTTTTTTTTTACCGTCAGAAAAAATATCAATTTGGCAAACAGGGAGCTGAAAGAGTTCGATGCGAGAATAACAGGGTTGATTGCGCGTTTCGACTTCGACTCTATGCTACGCGTTATAGGGGAGCAGACTGAACGTCTAAAGGTGGACAGAGAGCATCCGGATTCAGGTGTATTGCGCTTACACTATGAAATTAGCGCTATGCTTAATCTATTGAACCGAAAATTGCTAAATATCCAAAACCTGTTTTTGACCGCGGCGTCTGAACCATACACAGAGAAAAACGTACACATTCAGTCGCAATTAGAATTAAAAGAGAGCGCAGCCATTAATCATCTGGAAGCATCCCTTTTCAACCAGTGGACGAAAAATCGAAAGCTCAGGGAGCGCTTGGCATCAAACAGCATTGAAAACATTGCACCTTCAAGATATTTATTTAAGACCAATAATCATTGCCCTGGCCGTGGCGCTGGCACCCCATGTTTTTAGTCTTCCGGTGTGGATCACCGCATGGTGCGCGTTTATTTGGAGCTATATGGTATGGGGCGTGGCCAAAGGTAAGCCCTGGCCTGATGCTAAGATCAGGCATCTGTTGACATTTGTGAGCATAACCGCGGTAATTATGAGCAATCCGAAGCTGGGAGGAAATTTTTACCTGGGACTGCTTGCGGTTATGGCCGGACTCAAGCCCATGGAGATGCGCTCCCATCGGGACAGGATGATCACCGCCTTTCTGGCCCATTTTATTGTGATCACCGGTCTGTTCAAATCCGAAACCCTGTTTATCACGCTTTACATGTTCGTGTCCGTTCTGGTCACAACCGCAGTGATGATTCATCTGAACCATCCGCAACCGATGCGTAAAAATTTAAAGTTGGCCAGACGAATTATGCTGGAAGCCGCGCCGTTAATGGTGGCATTGTTTCTCCTGTTTCCGCGGGTTCAAGGCAGCCTGTGGGGCATTAAAACGAAGCACCAGGGATTTACCGGTTTTTCCGGAAGTTTGGAGTTGGGTGATGTCACCCGACTGGTTCGTAACGACAAGGTCGCCTTTCGAGCTGAATTTCGGCATACGATTCCCGAGCCGGACCGATTGTATTGGCGTGGAATTGTTTTTGATACGTTTAATGGCCGCGGTTGGAACCCGGTTAATCGAGCGATGCAGCGTTTAGAACCGGTAAAGGGAAAAGACCTGCTTGAATACACGCTAACGCTGGAACCTCATGGCCAGCGCTGGGTGTTCGCGCTGGATATGCCGATTGGCGGTAAAGGCATCGGGCAGCGCATCGGCCCGGTGCGGGATGATCTCACCCTGCGGACCTATCGTCGGATCAAACGGAAGCGACGTTTCGCGCTGAAATCCTATACGGTTTACAACACCGGCCCGTGGCGCAAATGGGAGCAAGGGTTTAAAACGTTACAGGGTGCCAGCAATCCGAAGGCGCTTGCTTTGGCGCGTGAATGGAAGAAACAGGGACTTTTACCCGAACAAATAATCGATGCGGCTTTGAACTATTTTGGTGACCATGCCTTTGTCTATACATTGAATGCGCCGCCGCTGAAAAAAGAGGTGATTGATTCTTTTCTATTTGAAAGCCGTAAAGGCTACTGTGAGCATTACGCATCGGCGTTTGTGTTCCTGATACGCGCTGCCGGCGTGCCGGCGCGTGTGGTGGGTGGCTATTTGGGCGGGCAGAAAAATCCGTACAGCAATTTTTTGGTGGTCCGGCAGGCGGATGCACATGCCTGGGCGGAAGTTTGGCTTGACGGCAAGGGGTGGTTTCGGGTGGACCCCACAGCCGTGGTGGCTCCCGAACGAATCACCGGGGGTGTTGCCAGCGCTTTGGCATTTGATGAAATTCCATCTTTCCTAATTGATCCTGAATTCGGATGGCTATCCGGTTATTGGCAGGACATTCGTTTTGGCTGGGATGCCATTAACCTCCAATGGGATGTTTGGTTTTCGGGATATTCCTATTTTGAACAAAAGGCGCTGCTGGCCAGAATCGGCGTAGAAACCCTGGATCGGATCAGTCAAATGAAACTGCTGGTAGCGGCCTCCGCGCTGATTGTTCTGGCAGCCTTGGCACTTTTTATACGGCAATTATTGCAAACCGATGCGCCGCATAACCCGGTCCGACGTATTTACCAGCGGTTTTGCGCCAAAATGGAACGGATCGGTTTTCCCCGCCGCCCCGCGGAAGGACCCCGCGATTATGCCGACCGCATGATTGCATCCCACGGGGAATTGGGAACCGCTTCGGAGCAAGACCGTAAAAGGCTGATTTCCGAGATCACGGACATTTATATTAAGCTAAGGTATGCAGGTGATGAAAATGACAGGGACGCGTTGCGAGCGTTAAAGACCCGGGTGAAACGAATCTAAGCTTTTACGTCGGATTACGCTATACGTTCCCACGCCGGAGCATGGGAACCAGGGGGGAGTGAACGGTTACGCTAAAATATAGAGCGGAAAGCCGTTCCGCTTAGGATGGAAAACCTGCTAAAATTTTATGGACAGCTTGATTAGGAATGGGGACAAAATTGGCTACCCATTTTCAGAAGAAGAGTGCAAACCACAGTTTGCGTCACAGCATCGCAAACTGTGGTTTGCACTCCGGA